>CAZUHZ010000249.1:0-3172 GCA_964620895.1 uncultured Dysgonomonadaceae bacterium
ATCTATAAATCGTTGGTTATACAAGACGAAACTGGAGGTATAGAAATAAAAATAAACTCTAGTGGACTGTACAACTACTTTAAACAAGGTACAACAGTTTTTTTACGTGCCAATAAATTAAAACTGGGTGCTTATGGAGGTACACTAAGTATTGGTTCGGTTCCTGTAGATAAAAATTATGAAAATGATTTTATACCAGCCCCTGTAATGGAGAATTATGTTATAAAAGCAGGTAAAGGCACGCCAGTGAAGCCTACTTTAGTAACTATTCCTACTTTAAGTAGTGAGTATAATAATATGCTCATTAAACTAGATGAGGTGCAGTTTTTAGAATCTGAAGTGGCTAACGATTTGACCTTTGCAGATGGTATAAACCAGCAAACAGAAAATCGCACTCTTGTTGATAAAGATGGAAATAGGTTGGTGGTTAGAACAAGTGGGTATGCTCGATTTGCTCAAACACTCTTGCCGTTAGGCTCTGGTAGTGTAACAGGAATATTGACTTACTTTCACGATACAGCGCAACTAACCATAATAAGCATTAACGATGTGCAGCTTGATAAACCTAGATTTATCACAATAGAAATTTAACTACAAAACTGATATAGCTATGAATATAAAAAAACAACAAAAATGGAAAAGCATCTCCTTGTTAGTGTTTGCTTTTATTGCATCTTTGTTTCTATTTACAAACTGTGGTAGCGATGATGATGTATATGTTGCGCCACAAGTTGAGTTTGCTGAAGATGGTACTGTTCCTGAAAGAAATGAAGTTTCATTTAGTCAAGAATCTGGTTCGAAAACAATTGAAATAACTACCAATCGAGATTGGACGATAAAAAAAGAAGAAGATGCCGATTGGATAGATATAACATTAGTAAAGGGAGAAGAAGGTTCAACCGCTTTAACTATTACTGTAAAAAGTAATGAAGGGGCTGCACGCAAAGGATTCTTTACTATTCAGGCTTCAACTGCCAAGATAACTATAAGGGTAAATCAAGCGAGTGTAGATGGTAAGGAGTTTAAATACTATACTATACAAGAGTTGCGCGATATGTATGCCGAAAATGGAAAAGATACATGGACAGTTACTGAGCCTATGCTGCTAGAAGCTATTGTTACTTCTGATAGAGCTGGTGGAAACAGCACATCTCTTAAAAATGGTTTTTTGCAAGACAAAGATGGTGTTGGATTAACTTTCCGTGTTACAGAATCTATACACGAGTTTGATATGGGAGATGAGTTAAGCTTAGACCTTGAAGGTGCAGTATTTTCACAATATGCAGGTGCTGTGCAACTTGGTTTCTCCACATCAAAAGCAGTGGTGCAAGCTACAAACGTGTCAGTTGCTCCAAAAGAGGTAACAATAGAAGAGGTTAATAGTGGCAACTACGATGGCGTACTAGTAAAAGTTAAAGATGTTCAGTTTCAAGAATATATGGGGCTTACCTACTTCGAAGGTACCGCTTCAGCACACAGTCGCACTTTAGAAAACGAAGATGGTGCTAAGATAGTTGCAAGAACTGCAAGGTATGCCAAATTTAAAGACGAACTTCTTCCAAAAGGATCGGGTAATATTGTTGGTATTCTATCTGTGTTCAACAATAACTGGCAATTAAATATTCGTAATCTGAATGATGTAAAAGAGATGAGCAATGACGAATCAACACGTTTTGTTCAAGAAACTCCAGGAACCCCCGGAGGTGTTATATTGAATGAACCATTTGCTGCAAAGATTGGCTCTTTTACAGAGCACAGGGTAGTAGGCGAAGCCGACTGGTTTGGTCACACATATGATGGTGAAGAGTATGTAAGAGTTAGTGGCTATCAAAAAGGAGCTAATGAAAATTGGTTGGTTTCTCCTGCAATGGACTTTTCAGAAGTAACAGATGCAAGGCTCACATTTAGGAATGCTGTTGCCCATTGGGTAGGCGATGAAGATAAAACACTAACAGTATGGGCTACTTCAAAATACGAAAGTGGCGATCCAACTAAAGTGGAGTGGGAGAAAGTTACTTTCAATTTACCTCCTGCTGGTTCTTACTATGAGTGGGCTGATGTTGCTACAGTTATACCAAAGTCGATGATGGGTAAACCTAAAGTGCATATAGCTTTCAGATACACCAATGAAGATGGCAAGGCTTGTACTTGGCAGATACATAAGGTGGTTGTGAAATAAGGTGATAAAGTGAAACATTATCAATATCTATTAAACTAGAGAGTGAAGGTTTTTTCCTTCTCTCTCTAATTTAGCTTTAATAAAAATATGAGAAAACTATATTATCTCTCCCTAATTATCTTAATAGCACTATTTGCTTGTAATAAAGAGGACGGTCAACTGGATTTACAAAGTGTGCCAGTAAATTTCAAGACTACAGTTTTTGAAGAGGTGAAAACACGAGTTATTGGTGTTAATTGGGAAAGTGGGGATAAAATAGGTGTTTTTGCTATCAAAAATGGCTCTACTCTTAATGAAGGATCTATTGTTGATAATTACGACAACTTATCGTTTTCAACAACAGGTAATGGTGAGTTTTATCACGATGGTCAACCAATTTATTTTCCAGAAGATGGCTCTGCTATCGACTTTATATCATACTATCCATACAAATCAGACATAATTTCGTTTAACTATCCAATAGATATTGCTGAACAAGTTGATTTTATGTATAGTAACAATCTGAAAAATGCAAGCAACACCAATGCTTCCAACAATTTAGACTTTCACAGAGTTATGTCAAAGGTCTCTCTAACTATTAGACCTCTAGGCGATGGTTCTCTTGAAGATTTAACTGTAGAAGTAAATGGGTTGAAAACAAAGGCGTTTTTTTCGCTTGCTAGCGGAGAGCTTACTGTTGATGATGAATCTCTAGGGCAGCTTCTATTAACACCTACTGGAAGTGATACAGAAAAAAGCGTAAGCTTCTTATTGTTACCCACTGCAGATATAAAGAGTGTTGAGGTAGTTTTCAAATTAGGCGACAAAGCGACTTATAAATGGGAAATTCCTAACGTATTGGCGGCTGAGAATCTTTACAAATACCAAATAGACCTCAATGGTTCTTCAAGTGAAGTTGCGCCTGCTACAAGCTATATGGAGTTGCCATATTTCTCATCGGGAGGAGATGCTCCAAATACGCTTAAAGCTCTTCATATGGTTGGTAGCACTAGT
>CAZUHZ010000250.1:0-3166 GCA_964620895.1 uncultured Dysgonomonadaceae bacterium
TATTCATGATAAGTGTATATAAAGTAAAACATGAATCGAGTTTGAAACAAATATAGTGACTTATAAGCGAAAAAAGTGTAATATATATTACATTCTTCAAAATAAATTGCCATATTTGCCACTAAAACCATCAAATTATCATCTAGGTATGGATAAATCCTTTATTTTCAGATGCCCCTTGTGCAATTCAATCCCAGACTCAGAAAAAGAAGACTTTTTAAATGTAGTTCGCTTTACAGTCAAAAGCTATGAGAAAGGTGAATGGATTACGGCTCAAGGAGAGGAGTTGGTGGCACTCAATATTTTGATTGAAGGAGAAGCAAAGACGGTGATGACAGATGAAAAGGGAGATTTTATGCATATCGAAAACATTACTGCTCCTGTTCCAATAGCCTCAGGTTTCTTGTTTGCAGGCAACAATACGTCGCCTGTATCAGTTATTGCAAAGAAGAAATCTAAGATCATTTCTATCCCCAAAGAAAATGTTTTCATGTTGATGAGAAAGCATGAAGCCTTTATGCATGGCATTTTGGTGTCCATCTCGAATAAACTTCAATTTCTTTCGGAAAAACTGCGGCTAACTTCACTTAAAACAATAAAAGCAAAAATAGCCTATTATCTTTTGAAACAATCGGAAGGAGAACATGAATTTCAGTTGAAAACATCTAAACAAGATATAGCTAACCTGCTTGGAGTGTCGCGACAAGCTTTGAGCAATGTGATGAAAGAACTGCACGATGAAAATATAATAGATATGGAGAGACGAAAAATAAAGATTATAGATAGACATACACTAAAAACAATGTTTTAGAATTAATAGATTATGAAAAAGATTACTTTAAACTTACTTGTGTTGATGTTCGTGATAACTACAACAGCTATGGCTCAAACTGAATTCTCTAAAGAGGTGTTTTTATCACAAAAGGGCGACTCTTTACTCTACCGACAATTGAATCCCACATCAATTGATGCCGATGAAAAGTATCCACTAGTTTTGTTTCTTCATGGTGCTGGTGAGCGAGGCAAAGACAATGAAGCGCAACTGACACATGGCGCAAACATGTTTACCAATCCTGTAAATCAAGAGAAGCACCCCACCTTTGCACTGTTTCCTCAATGCCCTGCCAACTCATGGTGGGCTCCAGTAAATAGAGGCGGTATAAAAGACGACGGTTACTTTTCTTACCAAGCTCCCATGCCCGCTACCCTACAAGCTGTAAAAGAACTCCTCGACACATTTATTGAAAACAATCCTATCGACCCAAACCGTATATATATAATGGGACTATCGATGGGTGGTATGGGTACTTTCGAGATGGTGTGCCGTTATCCAGACCTGTTTGCTGCAGCCATCCCCATTTGTGGCGGTGTAAACATAAAGCGATTGGGAGAGATTGAGACCACGACATCTTTAAGAATTTATCATGGCGATGCAGACTCTGTTGTTCCTGTCAGTTTTTCAAGAGAAGCTTACACAACATTAAAATCAAACAATGCTGATGTGCAATATATTGAATTTCCAGGCGTAGATCACAATAGTTGGACTCCAGCTTTTAACATGCCCGACTTTATGGAGTGGCTCTTTAGTCAGAGCAAATAACTATTTTTCAATATGTTGTGCAATTGAATCCTTGCAAATTCAGCATGATACATACAGAGTGCAGGGTGCTAACATCTATTCTTCCCTCAAGGTTATCTTAAAAGATTAATGTATCTTTGTGTTTTTAAAAAATAAATACATTTAGATATATGAACTTTGTTGAAGAACTCCGTTGGAGAGGCATGATTCAAGAGATTATGCCAGGCACGGAAGAGCAATTACAAAAAGAATTAACAGCAGGATATGTGGGCATCGACCCCACCGCCGACTCACTACACATAGGACACCTAGTGGGAGTGATGATGCTGAAGCATTTGCAGCGAGCGGGTCACAAACCCATTGCCCTTATTGGAGGTGCAACAGGTATGATTGGCGATCCATCTATGAAATCGGCAGAGAGAAAACTGCTAGACGAGGAGACACTGCTCAAAAACCAAGCAGGAATAAAGAAGCAGCTATCCAAATTTCTCGACTTCGATAGCGACTCGCCCAATGCAGCCGAATTGGTTAACAATTACGACTGGATGAAAGAGTTTACATTTCTCGATTTTATAAGAGATGTGGGCAAACATCTCACCGTAAACTATATGATGGCAAAAGACTCTGTCAAGAAGCGTTTAAGCTCAGATTCGAAAGAAGGGCTCTCTTTCACAGAATTCTCCTACCAACTATTGCAAGGATACGACTTTTTGCACCTCTACAGAGAAAAAAACTGTCGCCTACAAATGGGAGGATCAGACCAATGGGGCAACATAACCACTGGCTCTGAACTAATAAGAAGAACAGTAGGTGGCGAGGCTTTTGCATTGGTGTGCCCATTGATTACAAAAGCCGATGGAGGAAAGTTTGGAAAGACCGAGTCGGGCAACGTATGGCTAGATAGCCGCTACACATCGCCCTACAAGTTCTATCAATTTTGGCTGAATGTGAGCGACGACGATGCCGAAAAGTATATCAAGATATTTACAGACCTCTCAAAAGAGGAGATAGATACACTAGTTGCAACACATCAAGAGGCTCCACATCAACGCTCACTGCAAAGAAGATTGGCAGAAGAGATAACAACCATGGTTCACTCGCGCGAAGCATTGGAAGCTGCCATAGAGGCATCGGGTATCCTTTTTGGCAAATCGACAGCCGATGCATTGAGAAAAATTGACGAAGAGACCCTTTTGCAAATCTTTGAAGGTGTTCCACAGTTCACCATTTCTAAAGAAAAAGTAGCGGAAGGAGTAAAAGCTGTTGACTTATTTACCCAGCATGCGCAGGTTTTCCCCTCAAAAGGAGAAATGCGCAAACTTGTACAGTCGGGAGGGGTAATGATTAACAAAGAAAAGCTAAATTCTTTTGATGAGATTATCGATAGCAATTACTTGATATCCAATAAATACATACTCGCACAGCGAGGAAAGAAAAATTACTTCTTATTAATTGTTGAATAATACATCGCTAAATATTTGCACAGTTAAAAAGGAAGTTATATTTTTGCACTGCTTTTAACGAAGCACATGAGGATTGTCCCATGGTGTAATGGTAGCACATCTGATTTTGGTTCAGTCAGTCCAG
>CAZUHZ010000251.1:0-3160 GCA_964620895.1 uncultured Dysgonomonadaceae bacterium
AGTTATTGGACAAATAGCAAATATAAAATAAAAAGCACATAAGACGGAAAAAACGAAATTAAAACGATATAACATTTAACAAACGACTCGATGACTTGGAAGATAGATATTTCAAATGCTCTACGTTTCTCACTGCTGACATTTATGTGAGTCAATATGTATATTTGTCTCCATAAATTCATTCTCACAATACATCATCAATCACCAATTCCACTCCATCTACGGCAACGCCACCAACACAATCGACACAACCACCACAATCAATAGAACAAAAACAGAGATTAACAGCTTCAATTCCACTCGTAAATTCCCAATCAATGGTAATTTGGAGGTCCAACGATCGAGTTTGGTGAGTAATTTATTCTGCTTGCTTTCGTGTTCTTGTATGTACCCCGATTCAACTAAAATGCGATGTGCATTATCAACATCATCACTCCTTACTTGTAGCTTCACCCCTCCTATTGCATTCGAGTAAAAGTTGTGGACCTGAATAGTCATTTCGTCTTTTATGAATACCTCAACACCTTCCGATTCAAGTTTTGCTTTCGCAAGGTGTGCTTCGTGCGGAAATGTAAAGGTGATTGCTGTTATTAGTGTGTCCATGTTGTTGTCTGTCTATTATTCAGTTAAATATGTTTTTCCAAGTATTCTACTTCCTACTTTGCTGAGCGCCCATGGATAGTATATCCCAAGTGTAATCATCGTTAATAGCGATTGTCCCCATATAAACAGAAAATCGTTCCATTGATCAATGTCATAACCAAATTGGCGTGTTCGCTCATCTGAATCAGCAAATGTCTTTTTTGTAAAATATTTGTATAGTCGAACCATTGCCAATGGCCAATAAATACCTGCTGTTATGAGTGTCAAAATCAATTCAATGGCTATCTTACCAATCGAGTTCCAAAAATTAGTTCTCCATGATATTGTATAACCCTTATAGTCAATATTAACCATCCATTTATATAGCAAGTATATATAGGGTATCAAAATTAACATCATTATCAGTTGTTGAATTATTATTATTGCAGTTTCAGGAATTACTCCAGAATTTCCAATCAAAAAGACAAAAGATACTACAAATATTAGAACCATGGGAACAAAAACTGTCAGAAATAGAATAACAAATAACTTATCTGCTTTGCCTTGAAATTTAAAAGCAGTGGAATTATAAGTTGAATTGTCTATAAAGAACCTCATTACGTCTCTTATGAACCATGCCAAATAAACTCCGAGTGTTATGATACTTAAAAGATATCCCACCAAGACTTTCCCAACAAATGTGCGAAAAGTGCTATTAAATGTTATTGACTCTCCTTTGAATGAAACATTTTCGATTATTAATTTCACAATGAAAAATAATATTGCGAAGGAAATAATAACCAATAAAATCAATAAAGGATAAAACACTAATAATGAACTACTGTTTGACTGAATGTTTTTCATTTGTAGAACTAAGACTATATAAGGCGCAATGACTACCACCAAATATAAAATCCAAATGGGGAGGAGCTTTTTGCCTGTCAGAGTGAAACAAAAATAATTTTTCATAGTTCGAAGATTAGATGTTTAATTTTTTATTATAAATCAAAGAGATATTAGCCATAAAGGTAAACGTTAATAACATATTTTACAAATATTATCCTGTTATTATTTTACTTTGCTCATAAAAATTGAATTAAGTCTTTAACTATTTATCTCATATAAGTTTGTATGTCCAAACAAGTTTACTTACATTTGTTTGACATTGTATTTTGCACGGATTCTGTTACTATCAGATAGATACAGATGCATACAAAAACGCCGTAACAGATAGTTTCAAATAGGCATTGCTAAAAGACAATTGACATATTTTTGAAACAAAATTGAGTTAAGCAGTTAAATAAAAGTTATAAGACAATTTTCCACTAAATATAAATTAAGTTTAAAAATAGCACAATTATGAGTATATCAAGAAGAAGGTTTCTGCGGAATTCATTGTCAGCTACCGTTGGCGGATTAGTTGCTCCATCGTTTTTAAGAGATGAAATGTTGTTTGCAGCTCGCTCAGTAAGTGCCAATGACAAAATCAACGTGGCGCTCATTGGCTGTAGGAATATGGGTTGGAGCAATCTTTCCGACTTCCTTATTAATCCTGAAGTGGAGTGTGTTGCGCTTTGTGATATAGATAGAAATGTGTTGGAAGAAAAAGCGTCTGAAGTTGCTAAAAGGAGAGACAACAAGCCTACACTCTATAGTGATTATCGAAAGATGTTGGAGAGAAAGGATATTGATGCTGTTATTATTGGTACTCCTGATCATTGGCATTGCAAACAAATGGTGGATGCATGTAGTGCAGGAAAAGATGTGTATGTTGAAAAACCAATTGCCAACTCCATTGCCGAATGCGATATAATGGTGGCAGCGGCACACAAATATAACAGAGTTGTGCAAGTAGGACAACAACAACGTAGTGGTAGCCATTGGCACGAAATGAAACAATATATTGATAGTGGAAAGTTGGGCAAAATAGCACAAGTGGATGTGTGGGCAAACTTCAACTATACGGTAATACAGAATCCTGCTGCTGATGGTCCTGTTCCTGCAGGTGTCGATTATGACTCTTGGTTAGGACCTGCTCCATCGCGAGCATTCAATCAAAACCGATTCCACGGTTTGTGGCGCACCTTCTGGGATTATGGCGGTGGTTTAATGACAGACTGGGGGGTGCATCTATTAGATATGGCACTTTGGGGTATGGATGTATATACAATGCCTAACCGTGTATTAGCCTCAGGAGGGCAATTTTCTTACACCAATAACTCTGCTGAATCTTTTGACACGCTTTCTGTGATTTACGAATTCAATGATTTCACTATTCAGTGGAACAATAATGCAGGAACAAAAACGGGTCCTTACGGACGCAATTATGGTGTAGCCTTCAAAGGTACAAACGGTACATTGGTTGCCAACCGTGAAGGTTGGGAAGTAATTCCAGAAAATAATGAAATTGAGGCTTTAAATATGGCTCCTGATACCTCTGACCATAGAAAGCATGTAGCTCAATTTTTAAATTGTCTGAAAACGCGAAGCATGGAAACAGCTTGTACTATTGAGAATGGCAGTCTTTGTGCCAAGTATGCTCATTTGGGGAATATTTCGGCCCGTGTGAAGTCGGAGC
>CAZUHZ010000252.1:0-3140 GCA_964620895.1 uncultured Dysgonomonadaceae bacterium
AATCGAGAGCAGGTAAGTCACTGGAACATCATCTTTCAGAAATATTTAATATATGGGATTTATCATACACATCACAGGCAACTACCGAAGCAAAGAAGAAACCTGATTTTATTTTCCCCAGTATTGAGACATACTTTGCTGAACCAAAGGGTAGTAATAAATTAGTTTTTCTTGGCGCAAAAACTACATGTAAAGACAGATGGAGGCAAGTTGTGGGAGAAGCTGACCGCATACCAATAAAACATCTCTTCACACTTCAGCAAGGTATATCTAGCAACCAACTCAAAGAGATGAAACTATCGGGTGTAACTCTTGTAGTTCCTAAGCCTTACTTAAAAAGCTTTCCTAAAGAACACAGAGAAGATATTTGGACATTGGACAGTTTTATGAAATACGTTAAAAGTACGCAGTAGCATCAATACTCAAATTCGATCAATTGGTTTACGAGTTGTGTTGATTGACAAAAAGGTGATTTACTCATACCAATAAATGAATATACAATTAAACCACACGTCGGTAAGCGAACACCAGCCGTACAATATAAACATCTGCCTTTGTAATGGAATTAATCCTTGCATCTTCACACCTTCATCAAATCACTCATTATGCCATCGGATATAAAAATGCCTTTGTGACTAAGAGTAACATTGTTCTTTTCTCTTTTAAGATACCCTAGATTAAAGTATCGCTGAGCATTTTGCAAGAAATACTCACAAAGGTCGTCTCCGAACTTACTCTTCAACGTTTGCAAATCGACACCCCACGCTGTGCGTAAACCTGTGATGATATATTCGTTGTATTTTGTTGTGAGATCAATGTCTTCCATTTCAATACTTGGGTTCGAAGTGTTTACTCCTGCTATATACTTTGGCAATGACGATATATTCCACCAACGATGTTCGCCATCGAAAGAGTGTGCCGAGGGACCAAAGCCTACGTATTTCTGTCCTGTCCAATAAGAAGAGTTGTGACGTGATATATAACCCGGTTTTGAAAAAGCAGAAATTTCGTAATGCTCAAAACCTGCTTTAGTAAGTGTATCTATCAAGTCTTTAAACATTTGAAGGCTAATATCCTCATCTACAGGATTTATCTTGCCTGCCTGTAACAGAGAGTATAGACGTGTTTTTTCTTCATAGATAAGATGGTAGGCTGAAATGTGCTGAATGTTTAGTTCGAGGGCTTGTTGCAGATTTCGATGCCATATTGCTAGGGTTTGATTGGGCAAACCATACATTAAATCGATACTTATATTATCAAACCCCTTTTCTTGACAATATCTTACAGCCTCAACTGCTTCACTGGCATCATGTCTGCGACTGAGGAACTTTAATTCAGTGTCGTCAAAGCTTTGTATCCCAATACTTATTCTATTGAGGGGCAAATGGTGAAGCATATCCACATAGCTAGGAGACAAGTCGTCGGGGTTTGCCTCAATAGTCACCTCCATTGGCTCTGATAGTGTATAATGCGTGGTGATTGTTTCAAAAATTTGCTCGAAATGATTTTGCTGTAAACGCGAAGGAGTGCCACCCCCAAAATAGATTGTTTCAACAAAATCATTGCTCAACTCCTCTTTTCTGAGTACTATCTCTTTGCATAGAGCCTGCACGTAACTATCTATTTCAGCTTCGTTGGTAGAAGTAAAGAAATCGCAATAGATGCACCGTGACTTACAAAAAGGAATGTGAATGTAGATTCCTGCCAAAAGAATTATATTTATAGGATGTTTTACTCAGTAAGTTGATTGTAGGCAGCTAAATATTTTCGCATCCGCACTACATCATCGTCTGTAAGAGTTTTCAATCTTCTCAAATCCATATTGTCAGTCAAATCATTCAGCTTAACGCGTGTTGCTAAATAGTTTCTCTTAACACGATTCAAATAGTGGTTGTAATCTTCGTTCTCTAATTTAGTTAATGTGTGTACAGCATCAATTATCTCTTCCGAAAATCCTTCTGCAATTAAATGAGCAATGGTTAGTTCGGTGTCTTCAAGTATATCGTGCAAAACACCAACAACTTTCTCTTCTAATGTTTGTCCTGCATCCATCACCCTAAAACAGTGCCCAATGTATGGCTGCCCCACTTTATCTTTCTGCTTGGTATGGGCATCTATTGCAAAATGTATTGCATGTGAAAGTTGTTCTCTTATGTCCATTTAATTTGAGTATTTAAAGTTATTCGCTTAACATTTCTTCTACTAAAAGTGGCACATCAGTAGTAATAAAATCTACATTTAAATCAATCATTTGTTGAATATCTTCAGGGTTGTTGACCGTCCATACATTTACTTTGAGCCCTAAATCGTGACATTCTTTCACCCAATCGGGATTTGCTTTTATAACACCTACATTGTAATCTATACCTGCCGCTCCAATTTGCTTTATTTGCTGTGGAGGCAGGTTTCCAGTAAGATAATATACATAAGCCAAAGGATCGAGCTGGATAGTTTTAACAACAAAGTTTAGACTAAAAGATATATATTCTACTCGGTTTTGCAGTTTTCTATCACGCACCATTTTCAAAACCTTTTCAGTCAATTCGTCTTCTTGATATTTTGTTCTATGACTTTTAAATTCTATAATAAGTTTTGTATCATGACAATCTTCAAAAGCGTCTAAATAGCTTTCCAAGGTTGGCAAGTTCTCGCCGTTGCTTAGTTTTACTTGAGTGAGAACGTCGATTGGAGTATCTTGTACAATTAATTGTTCGCCGTTTAAGGTAACGTGTGCATCATGATTTACAACAGGAACTCCGTCAGAAGAGAGCCATATATCTAGTTCAGATCCATAAGTTTTTATTTCATTAGCTTTTAATAAGGCTGTTAGAGAGTTTTGTGCTGAACCATCGGTGTTCCAAAAACCACGATGAGCAATTATTTGTGTTTGTGCTTGCAAATAAAATCCACTAACAAATAAAACTATAAAGAGTAAATTTTTAAATTTCATAACCTGTTATTTTTAACGCTTCACTACTAAAAGAACAAATATAGCAGTTATATTTAAGGGTGTTAGCTTTTGACATGTTAAAAATCAACTAAATATATGACATTCTGAAGAGTTTGAAGAAACAAAAACTCCAAGATTGTGTATCTACATATCAAAACATACAATAAAATTACAGCCCACAAATATATAT
>CAZUHZ010000253.1:0-3139 GCA_964620895.1 uncultured Dysgonomonadaceae bacterium
GCATTGAATCAAAAAGAGATTGCTGGAGCGGGTTTAGATGTATTTGAAAAAGAACCCATCGATATCGACAATAAATTATTGAAAATGGACAATGTCGTTCTCACCCCTCATGTAGCTTACAAAACTGAAGAGGCACTAAACAGACGGATGGAAGTAACAGTAAAGAATATTGCAGATTTCTGCGACAATAACAGAGGTAATAGAGTGAATTAACAGTGTGATATTTATATGCCCTATTAAATTATATATAATATGAGCAAAACCAACCCCGCCCCTAAACGCCCTTTACAATCCGAGACGGATAGTAAAATGAATTTAACTGCTGCCGAAAAACTTCGCAAAGCATCGCGTCAAGAAATTGACGAGGTGTACAAAATGCTCCATAGTTCAGCAGATGGAATTACAGAGGAGGTTGCCAAAGAGCGCATCTCAACTTATGGTCTCAACCAGGTCGATTACGATAGAGCACCTGCTTGGTACACCCAATTGATAAAATCGTTTGCCAACCCTTTTATTCTTATTCTTGTAGCTATCGTAGTCATCTCCTGGCTGATAGACGTCAAGCTTGCTACGCCAGGTGAAGAAGATTGGAAGACGGTAATTGTAATTACAGCAATGATATTGGTGAGTTCGCTGCTCAGTTTTTTTCAAGAGTACCGCAGCAATCTTGCTGCCGAAAAGCTGAAGGGCATGGTTACAACTACCGCCGCCGTATTGCGAAAAGGCAAGAAGCGTGAAGAGATAGTGATGAAACAGATAGTGCCTGGCGATATTGTGTACCTAGCTGCTGGCGATATGATTCCTGCCGATTGTAGGGTGGTGGAAAGTATCGACCTCTTTATTGGAGAATCGATGCTCACCGGCGAGTCACTCCCTGTGGAGAAGAGACCGTCTGCCATTGCCAATTCTGATAACAAGCCGCCCATCGAGTTGGGCAACTTGTGCTTTATGGGCACAAACGTTGTGAGTGGATCAGCCAAAGTGATAGTTGTAGCCACTGGCTCTAACACTTATTTTGGCAGTATTGGCAAGAGCATTGTGGGCGCAAGTCCCGAAACTAGTTTCGATATTGGCATACACAAAGTGAGCGTGCTGCTCATTCGTTTTATGTTGGTGATGGTTCCCATTATCTTTTTGATCAATGGATTGGTTAAGGGTGATTGGTTGGAAGCATTACTGTTTTCGATAGCAGTTGCTGTAGGTTTGACTCCCGAAATGCTACCCGTGATAGTTACCGCCACGCTTGCCAAAGGAGCCATGAGCATGAGCAAGCACAAGGTGATTGTGAAACGACTGAATGCCATACAAAACTTGGGAGCTATGGATATGTTGTGTACCGATAAAACAGGCACACTCACGCTTGATAAAATTGTACTCACCAAGCACCTAAATGTGATGGGACTAGAGGATTTTGAAGTGCTGAAATGGGCATACTTGAATAGTTTTCATCAAACGGGACTAGTAAACCTAATGGACAAAGCGGTGCTTGACCATGTTGAAATTCACGACTACCTAAAGGTGGAAGAAGATTTTGAAAAGATTGATGAGCTCCCCTTCGATTTTCAACGCCGACGCATGAGCGTTATTTTAAGGCAGAAAAGCGGGAAACACCTGTTGATATCGAAAGGTGCTGTGGAGGAGATGTTAGATCTCTGCACACATAGCTTCGACCCTGGCGACGACCGAAAACTACACATAGAGGAAGACGAAGTAGTAGTGTTAGACGACGAGATGCGCAAGAATGTGTATGAAACTACTTCCAGTTTAAATGCAAAAGGGCTGCGTGTATTGGTGCTCGCCATTAAAGAGTTTGATGCAGACCATCCGCTCAACTATACCGTAGAGGATGAGAAAGATATGATTCTAACGGGCTTCATAGGTTTCTTAGACCCTGCCAAGCCCTCGGCAAAGCCAAGTATTGAAGCCCTACACAATCTAAATGTAGAGGTAAAAGTGCTGACTGGAGACAATGAAATCGTTACTAAAAAGATTTGTGCCGATGTGGGTATCCCCGTTAAGAATATCATCCTTGGCGATGAATTGGAAACAATTTCTGATGAAGAGTTGACAGAACGAGTCAACGATATCTCCATATTTGCAAAACTCAGTCCCTTGCAAAAGGTAAGGGTGGTGCAATCGCTTCGTGCCAAAGGTCACACCGTGGGCGTTCTTGGCGATGGCATCAACGATGCTCCCGCCCTAAAAGAAGCCGATGTGGGCATCACAGTGGACAATGCTGTGGATATTGCCAAGGAGAGTTCCGATATTATCCTGCTTGAAAAGAACCTAGGGGTGTTACACAAAGGTGTAGTGTACGGCAGGGAAACTTTCGGAAACATTATGAAGTACATCAAGATGGCTACCAGTGGCAATTTTGGCAACGTTTTCAGTATCCTGGGTGCGAGTGCATTCTTGCCTTTCCTCCCAATGCTACCCCTTCAGTTACTCTTCCAAAACTTGTTATACGATTTTTCTCAAATCTCCCTTCCGTGGGATCATATGGACGAAGATTACCTAGAGTCTCCTAAGAAATGGAAGCCCAAAGGCATTCTCCGATTTATGGTTTATATGGGTCCCATTAGTTCTATATTCGACTATGCCCTATTTGCCATTATGTTCTTTGTGTTCAAAGCCAACAGCCCCAATCATCAACACCTGTTTCAAACAGGGTGGTTTGTGCTAGGGCTTGTATCGCAAACATTGATAGTGCACATGATTCGGACAAAGAAAATACCCTTCATTCAAAGTTGGGCTTCTGCACCAGTAGTAGCTGCCACAACGCTAGTAATGGCGCTGGGAATATTAATCCCCTTCACACCCATTGCACCTATCCTTTCGATGGTTCCGCTACCCTTTGCCTACTTCCCCTGGTTGATTGGCTTGTTGGTAGCATATAGTTTACTCACCCAGTTGGTGAAGAACTGGTACATCAAAAAGTTTGACGATTGGTTGTAATGCACGGTGGATGAGCCTTGGTTTGTTTTGTAGGCTACATATAAGGCGTTAGCACAACATTGTTCAGTTTCAACAGCCTATTATTGCTTTCGATGGGCAATGATTCATTGATAAACTGTTACACGCGACGCACATTCTCGTCACATATTTTCTTCTGTTTTTTCCTATAAAAGTAGTAAAATTA
>CAZUHZ010000254.1:0-3133 GCA_964620895.1 uncultured Dysgonomonadaceae bacterium
TCATATAATAATTAAAACCATTCTTCAAAAACTAATACTACACTGAATACCAACACTGTTGGCAAAATAGTCAGTTTTTTTTATAATAGTAGGCTCCACTCTTAGAGATAAATCAGAATCGATACTAAAGTCGAACAACTGAGCATCTACATAAGCATCTAATATACCTAAAGCATACATAGCTACAGCACCAATTATACTCAAATCGCGATAGCGTCGATAGTAGTCTTTACGCCGTTTCATCACATCTTTCAACCAAGCTTGATCAACTTGATCGGGATCCATTCCATAAGGCAAAAAGTTTTTCCAACTATCCGTCTCCGGATTGTCATCCATTATATCTTTATATCCATTTGAATAATCTGTGTAGTATCTACCATTCCACGTTATAGCATAAGAAAAACCTAAAAATCCACCATAAACTATTGGAAGCTTCCAATATTTACGATTATACATTTGCCCTAAACCCGGAAAAATAGCAGAATAAATGACAGCTTTAGTTGGATTGGGTTTAAATTTCTCTAGCTCTAAGGTTAAGGGCGGCACCTCTGTGCTGTTGTCAAAGATGATTGTTGGGCTGGACATCACAACAGAGTCTGCTTCAACATCGAGCTGCATGCTAGGCTCTACTATTGTATCTGCAACCTGAATAAGGCTATCTACAGCAATTATAGGCAGGGTGTCAATTGGTTGCTGTTGGACAACATTTTGAGAATAACCAAAAGTTGCACTTAAAATAAAACAACATAAAACCTTAAGATTGAGAAGCCTCATAAGAGTGGGTCTTTATTTTTTTATTACGTCGAAGATTCCGATAATTCTCTCTAAATCCTCATTCGAATTAAACGGAATTGTAATTTTCCCTTTACCCGACTTAGAATACTGAAACTTTACGGGAGTACTGAAGAATCGTGATAGATGATTCTTCAAAGCTTCAAAGTCGTCAGATGTTTTCTGAACACTTTTTTTAGGCTTTTCTTTATTTGAGAGCTTTGCAACTTCATTTTTGACAATAGCCTCAATTTTTCTGACAGAAAGTCCTTCTTTGATAATTCTATTATACAAACTGAGTTGAAGCTCAGGGTCGGGAATAGCAACCAATGCACGAGCATGACCCATATCTATTTTTTTATCTTTTATACCTATTTGCAACTCTGCAGGCAGTTTGAGCAAACGCATATAGTTGGCAATAGTTGCACGCTTCTTACCCACCCTCTCACTCAGTTCTTCTTGTGTCAGAGATTGTGAGTCGATAAGTTTTTGATAGGTCAATGCAATTTCGATAGCATTCAAATCTTCTCGTTGAATGTTTTCTACCAAAGCCATCTCCATCACATCGTCGTCGCCAACAGTCTTCACATAAGCAGGTATTGTTTTCATTTGCAGCATCATCGATGCTCTATAGCGTCTTTCTCCTGCAATAATCTGATACATGCCGTCTTCCAACTCACGCAAAGTGACAGGTTGTATAACACCTATTTTCTTAATTGATGCTGCCAACTCTTCCATGGTTTCATCATCAAAATCTACACGTGGTTGATCGGGATTTGGTTTGATTTTATCAATATCTATTTCACTAATAAACGATGAACCTTTAGTTTCGTTATCCTCCATCGTAATTAATGCACCCAATCCTCTTCCTAAAGCTTTTTTCTTGCCCATTTTATTATTGTTCCTATAAGTAAACTACAAAGTTATTCATTTTTTTCGATTAACTCCTTTGCTAGTTGCATGTGATTGACAGCACCACGCGAACCAGCATCATACATAAGAGCTGGTTGTGCATAGCTTTGCGACTCACTCAGTGTTACATTTCTATGAATGACCGATGTAAACACTAACTCTTGAAAATGTTGTTTTACCTCTTCGTATATTTGATTGTGAAGGCGCAACCTTGCGTCGTACATTGTAAGCACAAAACCCTCTATCTCTAACTTCGGATTTATCTTAGACTTAATTATCTTTATTGTGTTCAACAATTTACTCAGTCCTTCCAATGCAAAATACTCGCATTGCACTGGAATAATCACTGAGTCGGCTGCTGCTAAGGCATTAACCGTGATTATACCAAGAGAGGGAGAACAGTCTATTAATATAAAGTCGTATTTATTTTTGACATCTTCCAAAAAATCATGCATCTTCATCTCTCTATTCTTAAGCTGAACCATCTCTAATTCGGCTCCCACCAAATTGATGTGCGAAGGAATGATGTCTATTCTTTCAAACTCTGTTTTGACGACAGTTTCTGAAACAGATTTCTCTCCAATGAGCCCTTCATAGAGGGTGCTACTGCTTTTTCTAACATCGATACCCAAACCCGACGACGAGTTTGCTTGTGGATCAGCATCAACAACTAAAACAGACTTCTCTAATGCAGCCAACGAAGCAGCTAAGTTGATGGTTGTAGTCGTTTTTCCAACACCACCTTTTTGATTAGCTAATGCTATTACTTTTCCCATACTAATTTATTATTCTTTAGTTTAGCAAAATAAGGAATAAATTGGATATTTCCATGTTAATTAATTAGAAGAATGACTTTTTTGTTGATAACTTGATATAAAACGAACCTCAACTGTTTTAAGAAGGCATGTTTTTCAAGATTTTAAACTCTTATGTATTCAGCAGAAATGGCATTCATCTTCTTATTTTCACTTCGCTTGTCTTAGATTTGAGCGTTATGTTGTTTTTTTCATTCTTACCACGGTGGATCTGAGTTGCGTCTCATTGTTTTCATTTACACGTATAAAGATTTCGAATTGCATCTCATTTCCAAATATTCACGCCGGTAGATGTAAGTTTTATACCATGGTTGCCAAATTCCAGAGTGTATTTTTTTGTTTGATGACATAACTGCGGATTCCTAAACTGCATATTTGACTTTCATGTCATGTTTACCGTTTTGTATGTGTGGGATTTTATTTTCACCTCAAAAGTGTAGCTTTCATTAATATGTGCAATTTATTGTACAATATAAGTATCGATTTGTTAGATGGTTTTATAACGGATCACTAGTAAAACTATGTGTTTACTATCTAGTATATTCTGTTTCTTTCTGTAATGTTTGTTGAAAGGGCTTTGCCCCTTAAACCCCACTTACTCTTTTTGCCTTGACGCAAAAAAGTAAGCAAAAAAA
>CAZUHZ010000255.1:0-3133 GCA_964620895.1 uncultured Dysgonomonadaceae bacterium
ATTTAACCCGTATTATTTACGTTTTTATTCTTTTTTGTAACGATGATTTGTTTAGTCAAGTTCGATGATTTGAATGTTTCTAAAATGAATTTCTGCACCTTCAGCTTCTAAGCAAATGTATCCTTTGCGTTGTGATGAGTTGGTTATACCATTTACAAACTTACCATTGACCGATAGTTTGATATTTCCATCAACACAAACTACATCATAAGTATTCCACTCTTTTTTACCCAACACACGGTTCTCTCTTGCTTTGCTACGATCACCTCGTGGGTTTTCAGGAGTTATTTCAACACCGCCCACACCAAACAGCTCACCATGTACATAAGCAATAGGTGGTTCTACACCATCATGCGTGTTTAGTTTCACCCATTCCAAGTCAAGCATCTGCACCTCCACTCCATCGGGAAGTCTGCCATCACCAGGTTGAGCACTGCTCCACACAAATGTGCCAGAGTTTCCTCCTGCCTCTTGGTGGCTCCACTCTATGTGCATGATAAAGTTTTCATACTCTTTCTCACTACGAATTACCCCAATTGGTAGTCCAGTACACTTTAATATGTCTCCATCAACTTTCCAAGTATCAGCTTCGGTGTTTACTTGAAACCATTTTATTGGTTCTGCAGCGTCAAGATTGTCAGACAATACATCCTTCATCTGTAAATAGTACCAAACTCAGCCACTAAACCTTCTTCTGAAGCTGTTTTTTGTGAAGATTGAGTTTCTGTGCATCCAGTATTAATTGTTAGCAAGAAGAGTGAAAAGATAAAACTAGCAAGTAATGTTTTTTTTCTCATTGTTGAAATTTTAAATTATTCAAATCTACTGATAACTTCAAGTATAATGCATCAGTTTGAAAAGATTACATTATAAATAAGAAATTATCTCATCCATTTGAAGTGAAATTTCTTTTAAGTGTTTTCTATCTCCCCCATCAACTTCAGCAGTTATCCAACCACCTGAATAATTGATTTCACTTACAGCTTTCATTACAACTGGCCAATTGTTATCTCCTTTTAGCAGATCTACTTTGAAACCTTCCCACAATCCTTTTGAGTTCATAAGCTCGCGGCTATACTCTTTTACGTGAAGCTTCATGATACGAGAATTGAGGGTTTTAATCCAATGTTCGGACCATCCATAACGCATTACATTGCCAATGTCGAAATACCATCCTACTAATGGATGATTTATTTCATCTACAAAGCGTTTAGCTTCTATTGGGCTCAAAATGAAATTGTTCCAAACATTCTCTAATGCTATTTGCATGCCCGTTTTTTCGGCATAAGGGATTAGTTCTCTTATAGAGTTCTGTGAATTAAAATAAGCTTCTTCGTAAGAAACTTTCTCGTTCACTACTCCAGGAACAACCAAAACGGTATCGCCTCCCAGTTCTTTCACCTCTTCTAAAGATTTTGCAACAGACACAATGCATTGCTTTCTTATCTGAGGATCGGGATCGGAAAGAGGCAACGACCAATGGTCTTTATTGACTACACTGGGCAACTCAATGCCCGATTTTTCTTTGGCAGACAATACATCAGATATATTAATATCTAATGGAACATTTAACTCTACACCATCAAACCCCAAATCTTTAATGAGCTTGAATTTATCGGTAAGTGATAAATCTTCATTTATCATACCAAATCCAAGTCCTTTTTTCAACGTTGTTTTCATTTGCGGCTTTTCTTTTAATATTGATGCAGATACAGAAGAAGGGCTCATGGCAGTTGCGCCTGCCATAAGAGCCACAGATTTAAGAAAGTCTTTCCTATTCATTTTGTTATGTTATTTAAATTCAGTTATACCAGGAATAGCAATAGGAACATCGTATTTTGTATCCTCTGTCAAATTGCTTGGGAATAGCTCCTGGTTTGATGCTAATACATCTTCAATCAAAATTTCTTGTCCAGTATAACCAGCCGTTCTACCAGCTAGTGCCACCAGATTAGAAAGAGTCATCCACTCACCATCATTGATAGGTTTACCCGATCTTATGGAAGCAAAAAGCTCATCGTGTTCTTGCTGATACATGCCTCTGCTAACTGTTTCACTCTCATAAGATTTATCATCGGTAAACTTTGTAGAGTCTTCATATTTCCATGGTCTGCGCCCTTTAATTTCGTGTAGGCCAGTACGATTGTCAATAATCATATCACCGTCAGAACCAACAAGATTCAATCCGTATGATGGACTCGTATTGTCTTGTTGACGACAAGAAAAATATGCAGTTGTACCATTTTCATACGTGTACTTTAAAGAGAAGTGGTCATAGATATTTCCATATTTTGGGTCAGTGCGTTTTTGTCTTCCTCCGCTTCCAACAACGCTTACAGGAGCAACATCACCCATAGCCCATTGAAGCATATCTATACTGTGAATGGCTTGCTCAACAATATGATCGCCCGATATCCAATTGTAGTATAGCCAGTTACGCATCTTGTGTTGCATTTCTGTTTCGCCTTTTATTTTTTCTCTATACCATAGTTCGCCACCATTATTAAAAGCATCAGCTACCAATATATTACCTATTTCTCCATTAAGTACTTTTGGGAAAATCTGTCTTTTTGGATGGTGATATCTCCAGCAAAAACCTGAAACCAAAGAGAGGTTCTTCCTTTTTGCCTCTTTGGCAGCTGCCATTACTCTACGCAAACCAGGAGAATCGACTGCATAAGGTTTTTCAGCAAAAATATGTTTGTTAGCTTTAACTGCTGCCTCAATATGGTCGGGTCTGAAAGCAGTTGGTGCAACTAATAAAACAACATCTACATCAGTATCTATCAATCTTTGATAAGCGTCAATACCAACAAACTGATTTTCTTTTGGTACTTGAACTTTATCACCGTACCTTTCCTTTAATGTAGTATAAGAGTTTTGTAAACTATCGCCAAATGCGTCAGCCATAGCAGTTATAATTACATTGGGATCTGCATTAATTGCTTCGCCTGCTGCCGCTGTGCCCCGTCCGCCACATCCAATTAATCCTACTTTCAAAGTATTGCTATTAGATGTCCACACAGAATTGGATCCTAACATTGATTTAGTTGGAATAGTTGATCCAACAGCTACTATTCCCGCTGTTTTTAAAAATTGCCTTCTTGAGAAATTCATAGAGTTTTTTGTTTTT
>CAZUHZ010000256.1:0-3122 GCA_964620895.1 uncultured Dysgonomonadaceae bacterium
GGGTGCACCCATTTTTAATTATGCCATAGCGTATGATACAAACAACAGAGAACCGTTGTTTTACGAAAAATACCCCGGAAGTATCAATGACGTTTCACAACTCCAGTTGACCTTGGATAAAGCTGTAGGCTACGGTTACAAGAAGATTGGATTCATATTGGACCGGGGATATTTCAGCAAAAAGAATATAGAGCACATGGATATGTGTGGCTATAGTTTTGTGATTATGGTAAAAGGAATGGCGTCTTTTGTGAACCAATTGGTCCTTGAACATCGTGGTAGTTTTGAGGATAAAAGGATCTATGATATGGACGGATACGGTTTGTATGGGAAAACTGTCAAGAAAAAACTGTATGAGACAGACGAAAAAGACAGATATTTTCATATCTATCATAGTGTCACCAAGGAAGCTGCAGAAAGAACATCCTTCGAAGAAAAATTAAGAAAAATGAGAACGTATCTCCTGGAACATGTAAATCAAGAGATCAATTTTGGACAAATATTTCAACATTATTATTATATACACTATGAAGAAAGCGGAAAAGTCTTTGTGTATCCAGAAGAGCGTATAGATGTAACTGAGAAGGAAATTGAATTGTGCGGATATTTTGTGATTGTCACCTCAGATAAAATGACGGCCAAAGAGGCCATACACCTATATAAAAGCAGAGATGCATCAGAGAAATTATTTAGTGGAGACAAATCATATTTGGGTAATAAAAGTATACGGGTTCATTCAGACGAATCTGCATCAGCAAAAATCTTTGTTGAGTTCGTAGCGTTGATTGCAAGAAGTAGAATGTATACGAATCTGCTGGATGAGATGAAAAGGATGAACAAAAAGCCGAATTACATGACTGTACCTGCGGCAATAAGGGAACTGGAAAAAATAGAAATGGTCAGACAGACGGACAATGTATATCGACTTGATCATGCGGTAACTGCTACACAAAAAACAATTCTTGGAGCATTCGGCTTAAACGAGAGTCATATAAAGAACAGAGCCTCAGAAATAAGCAACATTTTGAAGGAAAACAAAAAATAAGACTGGAGAGATATGTTGTAATGGTGTATGAGCGTTCACATGCCGCGGATAGATGCATTTCATAAACTCCCTTTAGCCTATTCAAGAAACGGATGCAGGGAGTTTTAGGTCTAAAATTTCTGGAAGTTCACATAATACTCAAGTAAAAATATTATGCCTTTTTTTTAAAATTAGCCCAGAAATTAACGATTTGCTATTGATTTCTGAGTTTAGTTTTGCTATAATTTAAGTAGTTATAACTACTTAAAAAGGAGGATGATATGTATTTAGATTTTAAGGTGAAAATACCGAAAATAAAGGGGAAAATATACAAAACAAAGATTAAAAACACAACCTATATCAACTACGAGTATGATAGAATTTATAAGCCAGAAAAGAAATACAACATTCCAAAACGTACAACCATTGGAAAACGCTGCGAGGATGATCCTAAAATGATGTACCCCAATCCGAATTATCTAAAATTTTTCCCTGATGCACAGATTCCTGATGCAGTTGAGCGAACAAACCGTAGCAGCTGTCTGCGAGTTGGTGCATTTTTTATCATCCGTAAGATCATTAAGGAATATAAACTGGATGATATGATTAAAGATATTATAGGCCGTGATAGCGGGCTGTTTTTAGATCTTGCGACTTATTCAATTATCTCTGAGGATAATGCAGGACAGTATTATCCAGATTACGCATATAATCACCCCCTTTTTACGGATAACATGAGACTTTATAGCGATGCAAAAATATCAGATTTTCTGAATAAAATGACGGTCGAACAAAGTATCACTTTTCTAAACAACTGGAATGAATCAAGAGATGTCAAAGAACGCATTTATATTTCTTACGATTCAACCAACAAAAATTGTCAGGCTGGTGATGTTGAAATCGCTGAATTTGGGTATTCTAAAACTGGTCAGGATAAACCAGTAGTTAATTTTTCTATCGCATATGATTGCAATAACCGTGAACCATTATTTTATGAAGAGTATCCTGGAAGTGTTGTAGATGTGTCACAGCTACAATACATGCTGGAAAAGGCTTTAGGATACGGATATAAAAATGTTGGATTTATATTAGACCGAGGCTATTTCAGTAAGAAAAATATTCACTTTATGGATAAGTGTGGATTTGACTTTGTTATTATGGTAAAAGGTATGAAAAAATTTGTGAGTGGACTGATCCTTGAAAATAAAGGGGAATTCGAAGAAAACCGTGCTTACAGCATACGAGAATACAACACCAATGGAATGACCGTGAAAGAAAGGCTCTTCCCTTCTGATAAAGCTGAAAGATACTTTCATATCTATTACAGCAGTAGCAAGTATGCTTCTGAAAGGGAAAAGCTTGAAACCAAAATTGACCGGATGGCAAAGAATCTAAAGAAACAGGAAGGAAAAGCTACAACGATCGAAAAAGATTACGAAAAATATTTTGATCTAATCTATTATCACCAGGGGAAAGACGATCAAATATTTATGTATGGTAGAGAAATAAATGAAGTGATTGAGCGAGAGATCCGTCTTTGTGGATATTTTGTTATTATAACGTCTGAAGCAATGACAGCAAAAGAAGCATTGACCCTGTATAAAAGTCGCGACGGATCAGAAAAACTGTTCCGTGGAGATAAATCTTATCTTGGAAACAAGAGTCTCCGAGTGCACTCGGATGAATCTATTGATGCAAAGATTTTTGTAGAATTCGTAGCTTTGATTGTCAGAAATAAAATCTATACATGCTTGAAAGACGCAATGATTGAAAATGACAAAAAGTCGAATTATATGACTGTTCCTGCAGCAATCAACGAACTAGAGAAAATTGAAATGATAAGACAACTAGATAATAGATATCGCCTTGATCATGCAATAACTGCAAACCAGAAAACAATACTAAAGGCGTTTGGCGTAAAAGATGTTACTTATATAAGAAAGCAGGCAACTGCCCTTAGCGAACAATTGGTAAACTTGGAGAAGGGTGAAATAAAACGTAGTTGATCAGATGAAATGAGTAACTGAATCTATAAAACATTCAAAAGCGAAATATGATGTTGTAGCTGTTTGAGTGTAAAAATTTCTGGAAGTTCACA
>CAZUHZ010000257.1:0-3115 GCA_964620895.1 uncultured Dysgonomonadaceae bacterium
TATTTTACATTTCTGAAAGCTTATTCTTAAACACTTTCTTTTTTATTGGTGAAACTACAGCTTTGGCACTGTTTTTGCATAGATAATTGATGATGAATAGATATTTACAGCTATTTAAAAGCAATAATAGCACAACATGCAACATAATGAGATTTTGTTGTATCTCACTTTTTTAAAAAACTTATGAATGAAGGAAAACAAACAATTGCTCGATAATATAATTAGTGGAATTAAAGAGAAAAAAGGAAAGAATATAACTACTATCGACTTAAGAGGCATACCAGGAGTAATTTGTGATTATTTCGTGGTTTGCGAAGGCAACTCTCCAACTCAAGTTGCTGCACTGGCTGAGTCTGTGGAGCATGTTGTGAAAACAAATACACAAGAGAGCCCTATAAGAGTTCAGGGACATCAATTGGCAGAGTGGATAGGAATAGATTATGGCGATATTATAGTGCATGTCTTTTTGCCCGAGCAGAGGGGCTTTTACAACTTAGACAATTTATGGTCGGATGCTAAAACTGAGACTATACCTAACGAAGAATAAAAACTTATTTAACGTTGATTTGTTACACTATAAGATAAATTTAAATCACTGCATCTCAATTAAGAAGAATGGATAAGAAAAATTTGAATAAGAAAAAATTTAGCCCCAATCTAGGCAACAAAAAACAGAAGCCCCCATTTAATCCCTATTGGATTTACACTATAATAATAATGGGGCTTTTGGGCATGTTCTTTTTTGGAGGTAATATCTCGGTAAAAGAGGTGACTTGGTCTCAATTTCAACAATATGTAAATGAAGACAGAGTAGAAAAAGTTGTTATATACAGCAATAAGAATAAAGCAGAAGCAGTTGTCAGAGAGGGTTCTGTAGGTCATGTGTTTAAAGAGGGTGCCGACAAAGTAAAAGCCAATCCTACTATTATCTTAGAAATCTCATCAGCCGATAAAGCATCAGAGTTTCTTGATAAAGTGAAAGAGGAAAAAGGATATGATATTGAAACATCTTTTGACTCTTCTAATGCACTTAGTGGAATAATACTAGGTTTTCTTCCTTTTATATTACTGATAGCTATATGGGTGTTTTTTATCCGCCGTATGTCAAAAGGTGCTGGTGGTGGAGGTGCTGGTGGTGTTTTCAGTGTAGGTAAATCAAAAGCGCAACTTTTCGACAGAGATTCAGCCATTAAAGTAACATTTAAGGATGTTGCTGGACTATCTGAAGCAAAACAAGAGATTGAAGAGGTTGTGGAGTTTTTGAAACAACCTAAAAAATACACCAACTTGGGAGGAAAAATTCCTAAAGGGGCACTACTTGTTGGACCTCCTGGAACGGGTAAAACATTGTTGGCTAAAGCTGTTGCAGGCGAAGCTGATGTTCCGTTTTTTTCTATTTCAGGTTCAGATTTTGTGGAGATGTTTGTGGGAGTAGGTGCATCGCGTGTGCGCGACCTCTTTAAGCAAGCCAAAGAGAAAGCTCCTAGCATTATATTTATTGATGAGATTGATGCTGTAGGGCGTGCACGTGGCAAAAATGTGAACATGGGCTCTAATGATGAGCGCGAAAACACCCTTAATCAACTCTTGACCGAGATGGACGGATTTGGTTCTAATAGTGGGGTTATTATCTTAGCAGCTACCAACCGAGCTGACATTCTTGACAAAGCCTTGTTGAGAGCAGGACGATTTGACAGACAGATACATGTTGATTTGCCAGATCTGAACGATAGGAGAGAGATATTTAAGGTACATCTCCGTCCAATTAAAATTGACGAATCTGTTGATGTGGACTTTTTGGCTCGTCAAACTCCAGGATTCTCAGGTGCAGACATTGCAAATGTATGTAACGAAGCTGCACTGATAGCAGCACGCGAAAAGAAGAGCTTTGTGCAAAGCATCGATTTTATGAATGCTGTGGATAGAATTGTGGGTGGACTAGAAAAGAAAAATAAAATAATTACATTAGAGGAGAAAAAATCAATTGCTATACATGAGGCTGGACATGCAACATTGAGTTGGATGTTGGAACACGCCAATCCTTTAGTAAAAGTAACTATCATTCCGCGAGGAAAAGCCCTTGGCGCTGCATGGTACTTGCCCGAAGAGCGACAAATTACTACAAAGAATCAAATGCTCGACGAGATGTGTGCCATATTGGGTGGTCGTGCTGCAGAAGAGGTGTTTCTTGGAGAGATATCTTCGGGTGCGATGAACGATCTGGAGCGTGTAACAAAGCAAGCAAATGCAATGGTTAGCTATCTTGGTATGAGTGATAAGTTGCCAAACTTGTGCTACTACGACTCTGGAGGACAGGAGTGGAATTTCTCTAAACCCTATAGTGAAGAAACTGCTAAGGTGATTGACTCTGAAGTGAAGAAGCTTATTGCAGAACAATATGCTAGAGCAAAACAGATTTTAAGAGAAAATGCTGATGGTCATGCTCAGCTTGCTAAAATACTAATAGAAAAAGAGATTATTTATGCCAACGATTTGGAGAAAATATTTGGCAAACGCAAATGGGTGTCTCGTACCCAAGAGTTGTTGAAACAAGATCAAGAAGCTATTCAAGCAGCCGATGCTCTACAAAGTTTATCTCGTTCTGCGGTTGAGGATAAAGGTGAAATTTTTATTCACGAAAACGAAAACGAAAACAAGGAAGAGCAAAGTACAGAATCGTCATCTGAAAAGAAAGACGAAACGACAGACAACAATGTAAGTAAGAATACATCGCAAGAACAGAAATAATATTTACAACTATCGGAATTCTTATTAAAAGCCATTGTTTTTATAAACAGTGGCTTTTATCATCTTATCTATATCTTATAGAAATGTTCTATAATTGCATATCGAACTTTATTCTTTTAGGTGTGTTATATATAATAGACATAACGAATAATATAGCATATATGAAAGCATTAAATTATGTACTAATTGGAATAATGGCGATGGCAACAATATCTTGCACAGCATCCAATGCAAAAAATGGCGATAAAAACAAAGAGAATATTACAAACACAAAAAATATGGAAACTATGAAATTTGAAAAAGTAGCTTTATCTTACGAATTAGATGCATTAGCACCAGTTATTGGAAAACAAACAATGGAACTTCA
>CAZUHZ010000258.1:0-1272 GCA_964620895.1 uncultured Dysgonomonadaceae bacterium
TGTTCAATCAAGGTAATAGACCTGCAATTGATGTGGGAATCTCTGTGTCGCGTGTAGGGGGTAATGCACAGATTAAACCAATGAAGAAAATTGCGGGTACACTCAAGATGGATCAAGCACAATTTAATGAACTTTCTGCTTTTACAAAGTTTGGTGGAGACTTAGATAAAGTTACAGCTATGACTATTGACAAAGGTCAGAAAAACGTAGAGCTACTTACTCAACCTATTAATAAACCAATGAGTGTTGAAAAACAAGTTGCGCTTCTCTATTGTGGTACACATGGTCTGTTGGCTAAAATACCAATCAACAAAGTAAAAGAGTTTGAGAAAGAGTTTATAAACATACTCGAAACGCTTCATCAAGAAGATGTGTTGGATATTATAAAAGGCGGTGAAATAAACGATGATGTTACAAATATAATAGAAAAGACAGCTAAGGATATTATAAATAGAATTCTATCAAAGTAATTAAAAAATGGCCTCTTTAAGAGAAATAAAGTCTAAAATAAGCTCAGTAAAATCTACACAGCAAATAACTTCTGCAATGCAGATGGTATCGACTGTGAAGCTATCAAGGGCAGAAAGAATTATTGATAACTTTCGCCCCTACCAAGAAAAGGTGAGTGAGCTACTTGACAATTTTTTGAGTTCTGAAGAGACTACATCTTCAGTATTTGAAGAGGAGCGAGAGGTGAATAAAGTTGCCATTGTTGTTTTTTCAGGAAATATGAGTTTGTGTGGTGCGTTCAATTCAAATGTTATCAAAGAATTTGCAAGAACCATAGAAGAGCTATCACACTTACCGAAAGAAAATATAGATATTTATTCTATTGGAAAAAAAATTACACACGCTGTTAAGAAATTAGGCTTTGAGCCTAAATTTGAGTCAGATGATTTGGCTGATA
Organism: uncultured Dysgonomonadaceae bacterium; assembly: GCA_964620895.1. Lineage (GTDB taxonomy): Bacteria > Bacteroidota > Bacteroidia > Bacteroidales > Dysgonomonadaceae > UBA2632. Next base: position 908 of record CAZUHZ010000258.1, read on the forward strand.
AAGCCAACTATAAGGATGCTGTAGAGATGGCAGACAGTCTAATGAAGCAGTTTGCTGACAAAGAGATTGACAAAGTAATAGTGATATACCATCATTTCCGTAGCAAGGGAAGTCAAATATTGACAAATGAAACATTCTTACCATTCTCATTTGAAGAGATGAAGAAAGAAAAAGATGATTCATACATAGATTACATTGTAGAACCCAATAAAGAGACCGTTTTAGCAGAGCTCATTCCTCAGGTAATCAAGTTGAAGCTTTACTCTTTTCTTCTCGAGTCTTACACATCCGAACATGCTGCACGTTCTATAGCTATGCAAGGAGCTACTGACAATGCCGATGAATTGCTTGAAGATTTATCGTTG
>CAZUHZ010000258.1:1372-3088 GCA_964620895.1 uncultured Dysgonomonadaceae bacterium
TCATTTATCTCTCTGTTCTCATTTTGTTCGTCGTAGATTTGGCGTTTATGTCGCTATTTTCATTTCTACGACTGTGGATTTGAGTTGTATGACATTTTTTTCATTTCTTCGAGTGTAGATTCGAGTTTCATCTTATTTCCTAATTTTCTACAGCAATAGATTTGAGTTGTATGCCATAGTTGTCAAATCCTATAAGGTGGATTTGAATTATATGCCATGATTGCGGAGTCATACACGGTGGATTTGAATTTCATGCCATGAATGCCATTTTGTACGTGTAGGATTTGATTTTTAACTCGCAAAGCTTGCTTTTAGTTGATAAATGCAATCTAAGTTGCAGTAAATATTACGATCTGTAAGATGCTTGTATAAATACAAAGCCGCAATTTTTTTCTACAAAGATTGCTCTTGTTATAAATACTTTTTTTGCATCCAATCCATAGAATTCGCTGATGCGGCTAATTGATAAAACAGAGACACTTTAGATTGATGATGGGTCAGAAGTTCTGAGCTTCTACGAAACACAAAAAAAAGGATACCTAATAAAGATATCCTTTTTTATTTTATATCGCTGGTGCAGATTTGCAATCTGTGCCAACCCATTTATATTATTTCAACAGCGAATCTGGGTCTAAGTTATCGTGCTCAATATCTAAGAAGTATTTATACGTACTTACTTTTAGATCAGAGCAAGCATCATAGTCACACACAATTATACCTTTGCGATGCAATTGCAATGTGCTCACTGTCCACATTTGGTTTACAGCACCCTCCACTGCGTGGTAAAGTGCTCTTGCTTTGTGGCTACCGTTTACCAACAGCAAAATCTCTTCAGACTCCATAAGAGTACCAACCCCTACAGTAATTGCAGTTTTTGGAACTAGATCAACGCTGTCAAAGAAACGTGAGTTGTCAACAATTGTTTTTGTAGTAAGCGTTTTGATACGTGTACGTGATGATAACGACGAGCCTGGCTCATTGAATGCTATGTGTCCGTCTGTGCCCACTCCACCTAAAAACAGGTCGATACCACCCGCATCTTTAATTTTTTGTTCATACTCTTCGCACTCAGCCTCAATATCTTCGGCAACGCCGTTAGGAATATTCACATTCTCTTTTTTGATGTCGATATGATTAAAGAGCGTCTTCCACATAAAAGTGTGGTAGCTTTGTGGATGATCAGCATCCAAACCTATATACTCATCCAAGTTAAATGTAATCACATTTTCGAACGACACTAAACCTGCTTTGTTCATTTTAATCAACTCTTTGTACATTGCTATAGGAGAAGATCCTGTAGGCAGAGCAAGTTTGAAAGGTTTCTCAGGTGTTGGGTTTGCTTTTTTAATTTTAGAAACTACATAGTTGGCAGCCCATTTAGCTAATTGGTCCGCATTTGGTTGAATAATTAATCTCATATTTTTATTTTTTAGTTAGTTTTATTCTGTTGTTTAATAGTTGTTGTTTAATAATTGAGAAATCTATCCCTCTCTAATCACAATCAGTAGTTTTATTGGGCACTATTTCATTGTTAGAAAGAATCTTATGAGCCATGTTGCTACCAAGTATTTTTGCTTTTTCATATACTTCCTCGTCAATTGATTGCTTCATATCAACTGGATTGCAAACTATCTCAAATTGCATTGTATCGGCAAATTTACTAAGCAGTCTAATAGAAGTTCCTGCCCATGTATGGCCACCAAAGTATCCGAAATA
>CAZUHZ010000259.1:0-3067 GCA_964620895.1 uncultured Dysgonomonadaceae bacterium
TTTATTTTCTTTTCTTTTTCAATTAGCTTCCTGAAACTCTCCATTCCATTGTCCAACTCTTTTACCATTTGCTCATCTGCTCCTTTTTGAGGTGCATACACAAAAGCAGCACCGTTTGGTCCTGAGAAAGGATTGGTAACATCGCATGCTATGGTAAATTGAGCATCTTTTAGTTCGGGCATTACATCTGATTCATCTATCGAGTAAATAGATTTAAGTGCACTGCCAGTCCCTTCAGTCTCTTTCTCATTTTTATCTAAAAAACGAAAGCCCAGTGCTCTCAACATCCCCGTACCACCATCGTTGGTAGCACTTCCTCCAATTCCAATCAGAAATGTGCGACATCCTCGTTTCAAAGCATCCTTTATTATTTCTCCTGTTCCAAATGTTGTAGTAATTGATGGATTTTGCTCTTCTTTATTCAACAAGGTGAGTCCACTAGCAGTAGCCATTTCTATAACTGCTGTTTGGGTGTTTTCCACCAATCCATATTCCACTTCGATGGGGCGCATGAGTGGGTCATGTACCTCTACCTTCACTTTTGCACCACCCATAGCACTCACCAACGTTTCCATTGTTCCCTCACCACCATCTGCAATGGGGATTTTCACTGTTTCACAATTGGGGAATACTTTATATATACCTTTTTCAATAGCGTTGGCTACTTCTATAGCAGAGAGGGAGCCTTTGAAAGAATCGGGAGCGATGATTATCTTTTTCATAGTATGTCAATTACACCATTACTTCTCGCCATTTACATTTTATGCATTGCATCACCTTATATCACAACCACTTCTTCTTTTTAAAAAAATAGAGAATAATAAGCGATGAAAAAATCATAAGCCCAATAGAAACAGGATATCCATACTTAGTACTTAGCTCGGGCATCAACGAGAAGTTCATACCATATATACTAGCAATAAGCGTGGGTGGCATAAAGATAACCGAAACAATGGTGAAAATCTTGATTATTTTGTTCTGTTCAATGTTTACATATCCCAAAAAGGTATCCTGCAGATAGTCCAACCTATCGAAGCTAAACTTTACGTGTTCTATCAGTGAGGTTATGTCTTTGATGATGATGGAGAGCTTGGGCTGAAGATCAGCTGGCATAAATTCACTACGCAACATGCTTGAAACGGTGCGTTGCTTGTCTATTATATTTTCGCGTAGCAACATGGTTTTTTCTTGCAAGTCTTTAATTTCTGTCAACAGCTCTTCGTCTGCTTCTTGCAAGGTGAGGCTATTACTCAACTTAGTAATCTTTTGAGTCATACTCTCAATCATATCGGCATCAAATTCTACTCGTGTCTCTAAAAGAGCCACGAGAACATGTGCACCCGTTGGATAATTGGTAGGATTTGCCGAAATTTTCTTTACAGTTTCGTGAAACGAACTCAACTCTTGGCTTCTTACAGTGATAAGAATATCGTTTTTTAAAATAAACGATACAGGATCTCGTTCGTAGTTAGAAAGAAGAAAATTGGAGTTGACAACTATTGTATCGCTAGTTTCGATGTATCTTGCCGACATCTCTATTTCTATCATCTCTTCCTCTTCCTGGATATATATTTTAAGGTAGTCCTCTAATTCGTTTTCAACCTCTTCGTCCACATCATTCAAATCTATCCAAAGAAAGCTTTGAATAGAGTGATATTTCAGAAATTCTAAATCTCTGCTCAAACGTATTACATTGTCTTTATGATAAAAGAGTTTGAGTTCCGCCATTGCTTAATTGTTTTTTTTGGAGGTAAATAAAAATACTATTCTCTTATCTAATGTCTCACTCTGTTTTATACTATAAATGGTTCTAGCATATTGGTAATTTGTTCAAATTGAGCAATCGACAGTTGTTCGGGTCGCTGGGTAAAAATAGGGTCTTGCAACACTTCAGTATTTTCACCAATCAAAGGCTTTACAGAGTTGCGAAGCATTTTGCGCCGTCTGTTGAAGCTTGTTTTCACTACTCTTTTAAACAACTTTTCGTTGCAGTTCATAGCCGTGCGATTGTTGCGAACAAGTCTTACCACTGCCGATTTTACCTTGGGTGGTGGCGTGAAAGCATCTTCATCAACAGTAAAAAGATACTCTACATCATACCATGCTTGTAGCAAGACACTCAATATGCCGTAAATTTTGTTACCTGGCACTGCTGCCAATCTCATAGCCACTTCTTTCTGAATCATTCCAGTGCAACAAGGTATTGAGTCTCTATAATCGAGCACTTTAAAAAATATTTGCGACGATATATTGTAGGGATAGTTGCCAATCACACAAAACGGGTTGTTGTACAAACGCGCTAAGTCTAACTGTAGGAAGTCGTCCTCTATTATTCTTTCGTGTTTTAAATCGGTGAAGTTTTTTTTCAAATAGGCTACGGAGTCTCTGTCTAGCTCTACTACTGTAAGGTCCTTCCCCTTTTCAATCAAAAAACGAGTTAGCACGCCTGTTCCTGGTCCTACTTCAAGCACAGGCAGTTGAGGAAATTCATCAAGCGTATCGGCAATGCGTTTCGCAATAGAATTGTCGTTCAGAAAATGTTGTCCTAGACTTTTCTTGGGTCTTACCGAATGCATACGCAGCTTTTTTGTTTAATTTGAGTGGAGAACAAAGGTAATTATTTTATTGTAAGTTTTGCCGTGTTCAGTTCGTAAAGTTGTAGATGGTATGGCTATTTCAATTATACACAGAGTGTTGTATTAAAAATAAATGCCTTTGTGTTTTACAGAATTGATGCGTAGAACACGAAGGCAGGTAAATGTGAATAGCTAACACCTTAGTTTATTTAGCAGCCCTATTTCTCAATAAGAAACCTAAAATCATCTTTTTCCGATAGCTCTTCCGTCTCTTCTCCGTAATGAAAAATCCGTGCATTGCGCGAACCAATCATTCTTATGTCATCGTTTTCTAACAAAAGCATGCACCCTTCGCGCAGTCCTACCACATACACCTCTTTGTTGGCATGAATAAACTCAATTATACGCACTTCGCGCGTTTCGCCACCATGAGTGTCATTGTTATCATCTAAGTAGTGAGGATTTATTTGGAAAGGAACCAAGTTTAAAGT
>CAZUHZ010000260.1:0-3054 GCA_964620895.1 uncultured Dysgonomonadaceae bacterium
TAATAATACCTACAGATATTTTAACTGCAGATATTGCACGAGAAGTAGGATTTAAGGTTAAAAATATTTTCATCACACGACATTTAACAACAAGTTCTCAACAAAAAAAGGAATTGGAAGTATTAAATAATTATTTAAGAGAAAGTATTATATTGCTAGAAAAATGAAAAAAACAAAAAAATATAAAATTGTAAAAGAGACTATACCGCTAGAAATTAAAGAAAATACGATTTTGGACATAGTAACTAGCAATGTTAATACATATACTCACGGTTTTCATAAATATCCAGCTAAATTCATTCCTCATATCCCCAAATGGGCTATTAATAAGTATTTAAGCGATAAAATTAATAAAACTATACTCGACCCTTTCTGTGGAAGTGGGACAACTTTAGTTGAATCCATTTTAGCTGGTAATAATGCAATTGGTATTGACATAGACCCTTTATCTGCTTTGATATCAAAAGTCAAAACAACAAGAGTTGACAAATCAGAATTAAATAAGATTGCAAAATGGCTTATCCAGCAAATTAACACAAACCCAAAAGGAACATTTAAACCTGATTGTGAAAGAATTGAACACTGGTTTACAATAGATGCTATTGAAAAACTTTCTGCAATTAGAACTCTGATAAATCAAATCCCAGAATTATTTGGAGATAATAAGAAAGTAAGAGATATTCAAGATCTATTTATAGTTTGCTTTTCATCAATAATTCGCAGAGTTTCAAATGCAGACAATCAATCTCAAAAAACATATGTTTCAGGTACAAAATTAAAAAATCCAGAAGAAGTCTATACTGTTTTTCTATCTCAAATTAAACTATTTGTAGAAAGAGTAATAGAGTTTACAACATTCACTAATGCTAGCTCAAAAAGTGAAGTTATAGTCTCTTCAAGTGCTTTGTCATTAAAAAACAAATTGAGCAATCATCAAATTGATTTAGTTGTAACATCTCCCCCTTACATCAAAGCGGTAGATTACATCTATAATCAAATGGTTGAATTGTTTTGGATTGGAGATTTATTTGAAATGCAGACTCAAACTAAGCAAAATAAAAAAAAGAAAAATTATATTGGCAACAAACAAATTTTTAAAAAAGAATATAGTAAATACACCCCATATAATACAGTTTTGAGCATTGATATATTAGATTCAAAGTTACAAGAAATCTTCAATACTGATAAAAAAAATGGTCACAAACATTCATATGTTACATTTAAGTATTTTGCTGAAATGGAAAAACACTTTGTTGAAATGGGACTTTGTTTAATTCCAAACACTCATTATATAATGGTAGTTGGAGAAAGTAATGTTAGTGATATTTTTATTGATACTGCTGATTTTTTAATAGAAATTGCTGAACGCAATGGATTTAAACTTGTTAACAAATGGGGATATAAAATAAAAAACCGATACATGAGATTTAATAGAAAAGGTAGAGGAGGAATTATTGAAATTGACTGGGTTTTAGATTTTATTAAAGTGTAATTTTGCAGGATTACTTCCACACGATTACGCAGTCCAACTATTCCATAACTATAAATAATTTAAAGAACAAGCTCATAGCCCATATCTTCCAACCAACGCATACAAAAGCGTCTTGGATGAAATTAAATCCATAGTAGTAGAAATTAATACTACCCCACATAAAAACAAATATGCAAGTTTAAACCTCGCTAAAAACCATAAAGCGAAATCTATCTTGCTTTTCAGTATTTGACAACAATATCTTTTTTGTTGAATAACCACCATCTATATGATGCATACAAACCAAAAAAGGCTGCCTAATAAGCAGCCTTTAAAAAATTGAACACAGTATTGTATATCAGTTCAGAAGTATATTCTTAGAATTTATAACCCAACGTTAATAGCCCTTTAATTGTATTGTTTGTGAGTTTATAAGGAGCTAAATTAATGTCATAAACATTTGGCATAGCATATAAATCATCTTTTTGAGTTTTATATACTAATGCAAAATCTAGATAGAAGTAACGATTAAATCTATATCCAAGACCTCCCGTAAAGTAATTTGCATCACCTTCAATTACAAATCCAGTTCTAGCATCAATAACAGAAGGATCTCCATACTCTACAAAAGATTTATCATAAGGGTTTTGCATCCATGCATATCCCAAACGTCCAGATAATTGAGGGGTGAAGCGGTATTCTAAACCTGCACGAACAGCAGAACTATTCTTATAGTCACTTTTCACTCTCGAATTAACAAAATCAAATCTACCTTTCTCACTCGCATAAGAGTTAGAGTATTTCATACTACCATAATCGGTTAATTCATAATCCATACTTATAATCATATTAGTACCCATTACCAACGCTGCACTTGCAGTCCATTTATCAGGAGATTTAAATTTGTATTTATCAGATAAATAACCCCTATTATCATCCCTTGAATCTACAAAACCAACTTTATACCCATCCGCAGCATAGTCAGCTATATCATGATCTACAATAGCTGCATAATATTCAGACATTTCGTACCAAGTTGGCGAATGATATGACAATCCTACACGAAGCTGATGAATAGGTCGATAGATTACTCCTAACTTAACACCTAATCCACTACCCTCTTTTTCAACAATGTTTGTCAACATAAAATTATTTCCAACTTTAGGTAAATCTTCTCTGTTTTCTGAATATACATCATAATACATATCAGTCACAGATAGAGAAACACCTAAATTAAACACATTATTAATTGAAGTTCCCACAGTAAAGTCGTACACATCAATCGACCCTCTTTCAGATATATACAATGAATTTTCTATTCCTCCACCGCCATGTTGCAAAGCTTTATATTTATTATCACCATCAGCATTCATTAAATAAGATTGATAGCCCAATGTTGACAACCAAGAAATATCACTTAAAAATGGGTCATATTTACCTTCTTCATCATCAAAAAAAGATAAATCATCTTCATGAATACCTTTACTGTCAGCCGCCATAAAATCAGCAAGAGATTTGTTTCGATTTGTACCAACAGCACCAATCTCTCTATCAAACGATTTTACTTTATTGTATGAAAAACC
>CAZUHZ010000261.1:0-3046 GCA_964620895.1 uncultured Dysgonomonadaceae bacterium
ATCTTCTCACAAAGGTACATAATTAAATTAAATTACACTCCAATTTCTATCAGTTAGATTTCGCAACTTCTTCAGTTGCTATTTTTGCGCCTTGTTTGCGTGTCAGCTTCTGAAAGATGATGAGGGCATGGTTGAAACAACGAAACAACACCAGCAGTTAATCTAATTCTACCACAGTAATCCCCGATCCACCAAATTGTACATGCTCGTCATGATAGTTGCTCACACCATTTACAGTATGCAGGTATTCGCGAACCACTTGGCGCAAAGCGCCCGTTCCTGTGCCATGCAATATGCGTACGCGTCCAATTCCCACTTGAATAGCATCGTCAATGAAATACATTACAGCTTGCAATGCCTCATCCACACGCATACCACGCAAATCGATTTCTGGTTTAAATTCAAGCTTCTTATTGTAGAGTATGTCCGACGATGATTGACTGTAAGAACTTCTATTAGCACCATCTCGCTTAATTTGGTTTTTGCTCACACGCTCTAGCTTGCTTACATCTACCGTAGTTTTGAGTGCTCCAAAAGCAACCGTCGCTTTCTTGCCATTTAGTTCTAGTATTTCCCCAGCAGACTTTTGTCCTTGCAGTCGTACTGCATCTCCAATTTGTAGTGGAGTATTTTTTGTGTCAGGTTGAGCTTTGCCTTTAACACGTCTCTTTTTTCGCTTAGGAACCTTCGCCTCCTCATCCTTTTGCTCTAGTTTGGTTTTAAAATCGCTCAACGATTCACGGACTTGCTTGGTTCGTTCTTTATCGGCTTGCGATTCGCGTATCTCTCTAATAGTATTTTCAATGCGTGCATTACTGCTAGCAAGAAGTTGATTTGCCTCCTCTTTAGCTTTCGATAGTATCTCTTTTTTTTGTTTATTCACCTCTTCGAGGTTAGCTTCGTAGGTCGATGTTATTTCGCTCAAGTGTTTTCGTTCACGCCTTATTTCGTCGCGTTTACGCGCCCAATAACGCTTGTCGCGTGATATTTCTTGCAAATACTTATCCATATTGATGTAGTCGCCACCCACCTTTTCCGATGCATGAGCAATTACCTCTTCGGGCAAACCAATCTTGCGAGCAATCTCAACTGCAAATGAACTTCCTGGGTTACCAATAGAAAGAGTAAACAGGGGTTGCATCAAATGACGGTCGTACAACATAGCTCCATTGACAACCCCTTTGTTTTCGTTAGCAAAGTGTTTCAGGTTTTGATAATGAGTAGTGATAACACCATACGACCCTTGATTATTGTATCGTTCAAGCAATGCCTCAGCTATTGCCGCACCAATCTCGGGTTCTGTGCCGCTACCGAACTCATCAATCAAGAGGAGCGATTTCTTATTACAGTTTTTTACAAAAAACTTCATGTTTAGTAGATGCGAACTGTAAGTAGATAAATCGTTTTCTATAGATTGCTCATCGCCGATATCTATAAATATATCGTCGAACACTCCCACATTGGAGTTCTCTTTCAGAGGAATCATCAAGCCACACTGAACCATATATTGCAACAAACCCACAGTTTTTAAACAAACTGATTTCCCCCCTGCATTAGGACCCGATATAATCAATATTCTATTCTCCCCTTCTAATGTAATGTCAAGGGGAACAACTTTTCTGTTCTGCCTGGTGAGTGCCAAATATAAAAGCGGATGGTAGGCGTGTACCCAATCTATGCGTTGTTCGTTTTCGATAGATGGTTTGATGGCGTTGATGCTTAAGCCGAATTTGGCTTTGGCGCGAATAAAATCTATTTGAGCAAGAAACTCGTACGACTCCAACAAGTCGGGCAAGAAAGGTCGCAAATAATCGCTAAAGGCTGAGAGTATTTTTATAATCTCTCTGCGCTCGTCACCTTCTAGCTCCCTCACCCTATTGTTAGCCTCAACTACTTCAGTAGGCTCTATAAAAACTGTTTTGCCCGAGGCAGATTCATCATGTACAATGCCCCGTATCTTACGTTTGTGTGAAGGATCAACAGGTATCACCAATCGCCCATCACGTATTGTGGGCGACACATCTTTATCTACATATCCATCGGCTTGCGCTTTGCGCAAAATGGAATTCATGCTTCGCGATATACTGGTGAATGCACTAGACAATTGGCGACGTATGTCGGCTAGTGAAGGCGATGCATTGTTTTTTATCTCACCGTTGGCATCAATAATAGCATTTATACGTTTGGTTACTTCAGGATATAACACAACATTTTTTGCTAGCGACAGTAAATGAGGATAAACAGGTTCTGAATCCTCATCTTTGTTGAGAAACGACACAATAGAGTTGATTGTTTGTAACGACCGCTTCAGTTGAAACATAGCTGTGGTGTCAATCCATGTACCCACCACGCGAATGCGTGCCAGCATGGGGCGCACGTCATAAAAGTAATCGGATGGAAATGAATCTTCCTCTTGCAGAATTTGGACAAATTCGTTTACTCGATTCAAGCGCAATTCTATTTCATCAAACGAAGCAGAGAACTTCATCTCTTCTACCTTCTCTTTGCCCAAAGTGCTTAGGCAACTAGCCGCAACAAGCTCTCTAATTCGGTAAAACTCTATCTTATGTTCAAAATTATCTGGATATATCACTATAAGGGTCTATCTATTTTAAATTGGTTGTTGATGCAAAAATACATTATTTAATCGGAATGGTAAGAAAAGAAGTGACAAGTAATATATGAATCTACTCTGAAAACGGATCAGCAGTAAAAGCATGTGTTTGCTTTTACATTTCATTGTCTAATCTAATCAAACTGTTTTGCTACAAACGATCTACAGTCCGCACCTACGGCGCTTGGAGTAGTGTGCTTACTGTTTCCCTACAAACAGAGCTGCATCTAACGATGCGCTGGGTAACAGTATGTTTTAGCAGTTGTTCATTATTGTTTCTGTTGCTTTATTTTAAAAAGTGAACCAAGTATTGCCGTGGGACTAATGTTTGCTTTTAGCTCCGCTAGGAGCGACCTGTCTGTAGTAATCTAATCATCCAACCAACCTCAAGCTTCGTAGATGCGGACTGTAAAAAATAAACAAGGATGTTTT
>CAZUHZ010000262.1:0-3034 GCA_964620895.1 uncultured Dysgonomonadaceae bacterium
TGTGATCTCTAGTCCCTATTTTCTATTCCCTAGTCCCGCATTAACAAATTAACAATTAACAATTAACAATTAATATTGCCATTCATAATACCCATCTTTAAATTAGGAGCACATCACTTTTTATTATATTTTTGTATTCAAAATAACGGAGACTACCACACACCACCATGTGACAGGTAGTCACGAAGTGTGCCCAAAAGCCAAGCAAGAGAGCTGGTAGAGTAGCCAAGCAAGCACCCTCACTACTGTTTGTAGTAGCATATTACAAGGTGTTTTTTTAGAGCCACAGAAGCAAATGCCCATTCCAAAGCAGTCGTTTCACAGCCAACAGCTACCACCTCACCGCTATTTCACCATTCAATGCTGCTTTTTCTCAATGTATAGAACTTCAATGAATAGATCAAAGTGTTGTGTAAATTTAAATAGAGTAGGGCATATACCCTTCTTATCATCATCCATCAACACATACAGGAGAAGTAGGGGCACAACTGCACAAACTACATTATTACATATTTATAAAAACAATTTAAAAGAGCACTTTCTTAGATAAAAGAAATGTGCGCTTTTTTTTGGTATAGGTGGGTGAAAAGGAATTTAAGTATAAGGAGGGCTTCACTGCAAAGGGAGCAAGGGCGGGGGTAACCGCAAAGAAATAACTAACCGCAATGTACGCAAAGTATAACGCAAAGGGCGCAAAGAACAACAATGACTAACCAACAAAACTTAAATAATAGAGCAGGGGTAGATAGCCATACCCCATACCTCACACCTCATACCCCATACCCCATTTAAGTCAGCGAGAACAAATTTTGAACAAAATTACAAAATAATAAATATCAATTATCAGTGTTAAAAGAATACCTACATACTCTTGATAACAGTGCTTATGATCATGATGATGCATCAATCATTAATTCAGAATTTCAGCAGTTGATTCAGCAATTGATTGAAGAAGATTATCATGAAGATGCACGTGAGGCTGAACTGAATAGAATAGTATTTTCCGTAAATAAGTCTTTTGATTATGATGGTGCACAAGAGGGTACTATCAGGGGATTGAGTTATAGAATGCATTGGAATCAAAAAATAGATGATGGTACCGAAACTCCTCTTTTTTGGCCAGACGTAACAAAATTTACAGACAAAGATTTTGAGTATTTTGAAGAACGGTTCCTAGAGAGTAACAATCTTTATATAAAAACAGAATATGGTCTGATGGTCTATTTTGGCTCTAAAACTGGGTACTCTAAAAGACAAAACTTTAAAGAAGAGTTAGTTGCAAATTTATTAAAGCTTAGCAAAGAGTATTATATTAAGATTAAAGAGAAAAGTAGTTATAATGTTTATTTCTACAACACCTTAAAATTGGCACTAGGTATTGCCAAAGAAACAAAACTTGATGACAAAATTGATGAAATAGTAAAATATATATACGAAACTCATCAAGGTTTAAATCTGACAATAGACTATACTCTTCATGTTTTTTCCAAACTATCTGTATTGCTTTCCGAGTATTACTCCATCACCAAAGATAGAGTCGATTTCAATAAAGTTATTGAAAAAAATATATCTGGTGCCAAAGTCATTAAGAAAAGTGATTATTGGGGTGCCATATATATTATAAATTTGTGCTTAAAGATTCAGCAACAAAGATCAGTCTCAGATGTAAATCGTTTGCTATTGCACAAAGCAAAGCTATATGAGATGTTGGCATTGGATGCCGAAAATCAACACAATCCTGCAGTTGCCGAATTTGCTGAAAAATCGCTACGAATATATCAACAAACTAAGTCAACTAAAGATATAAAAAGACTCGAAAAATATTATAGTGTGATGCGTGGAAAATTCAGCATGAAGGAATTTACTCATGAGATATTAGAAGATGACACAAAACGCATTCAATCATTAATAGATGAAACTATTGCAGAAAGCAACCAACAGTCTATAATTAACTACTTCATTACTACTCCATGGTTCAGAACAGTTGAAGAGATACAGCAAGTATCTTCAATGGATAAAAAAGATAATGTGCTTTTTTCTATAACTCCTACCTATGTAATGGATAAACATGGCAATAAAGTTGATGTTTTTGTTACAAACGAAGAGAAAGAGCAATTTCTTTTTTGGAACAACTACTCTTTGTATTATCAGATAGGAGTACAAACATTGTTGGATTTCTTTATTGAAGCTTATAAGGCTGAAAAGTTAAATTATCAATTAGTGATGAATTACCTAGAGACTACTTGGTTCAACGATACAATTACAAGGCTATACAACGGGGAAAATGTAGCAGTTAAACCCATTGATACCATAAAGCCAGGTATAAAAAGATTATTCGAAGAGTTAGACCGTTTTTTTGATGATAAAGATTATCAATGTGATTTTGTAACCATTATTGATAGTCTAACATTGAAGATTGAAGGATTATTACGTTACTTTTGTGAAAAGATTGGGGTTGTTACTTTCAAAACTCGAACAAAAGGAAAGGATGAATTGGTTATGGAAAAACAACTAGATGAATTGTTGGCAGATGTTGCGCATGAACCAAAAGACAGACCTAATCAGAAAACTAATTTTGATGAAGAGGACAGAATAATGATCAAGTTTGTAATGTCAGAAAAAACTGGTCTAAATCTCAGAAACAAAGTTGCTCACGGTTTAATGGATTTAGAAGAGTATAATATAGCGATGGTAGTTATTGTTTTCTCTTTAATCTTGAAGCTGAGCAAATATTCATTTATTGAAAGAAATGGAGGTGAACAATGAAAGCAATTGTAAGTGAACCATCTGCTGTATATAAAACCCCACAGTGGAAAGTGAAAAATGTCACTAATAATAGATTTAATCTCACAGAGAGTAACGATTTAACTATTGGTTATAGACGACCTAAAATAACAAGTTTTATTTCTCTCGAAAAGCCAAAGAAAAAATTTGATGTCACTCAACTTAGAGGGAAGATGTCGAAAGTGAGTGCTGAGGAAATAGATAAACAAATAGATGAATTGCGCAACGAATGGGACAGAGGTTTTTAATT
>CAZUHZ010000263.1:0-3022 GCA_964620895.1 uncultured Dysgonomonadaceae bacterium
CATAATAAAAAAACAAACAACAATGAAAACAAGACTTATCTGGAGAGAAAGTTGGATGAACAACAAAAAAGACTCTTTTTGGGTGGAATGTACCGACCAAGAGGTTGTTGACAATATATTGCCTCTAAAATCTGATGCCGATTTTATGAAGGAGATCAATTTCAACAGGGAACCTTCGAAGATTAACAAAAACTTGAATGAGGCTATTTACACAAACTTCTTTTTAGTTTCAGTCGATCTGAAAAACATCCTAAGTTTCAATTGGGTTTACCCATATGCAGGAATGTGGAATGCTGCCAATCCGTTTGAGGAAATTGAAGTGGCTGATTTTGATCGATTAGAGCAATTGAAGAAAATGTTTAAGGAGATTGAACTAAAAAAACTACAAAAATAGAACAACCAATACTATTCTAACAATATGAGCACGAACAAAAACTCCGAAAGACGCCTCGAAGACCTATTGGCTTTCTCCATGGGTATAATGAATGGCGAAGATGGCAGAATGCTGATTGAAAAATATAAAGATGCCATTGACAATGTAACCCCTCACGATATGCTGCGCCTTGAAGACAAGCAGATGCAGATGGGAATGTCTCCTGATGTGATAAAGAAGGATGTTGAGAAAATAATCAATGTCTTCTCTAAGAGTTTGGAGCGTTATGAATGGGAGAAACCAAAAGAGGGAGCTTTTTTATACTACCTGATGTTGGAAAACGAAGCTTTCAAGTTTAAGCTCAATCAGATAAAGAAGATACTCAGAAGTTATAAGGGGCGCGAAGCTACACACTTTCAAGAATTGAAGGAAGAGGTGCTTCCAAGGTTCATCGAATTCATAGCGTTTGACTATCACTATATCAAAAAAGAGAACATCTTGTTTCCTTACCTCGAAAAGGTTTGGACGAGTTATCGTCCACTAAAGGTGATGTGGTCGTTGCACGACGATATCAGAAGAACATTGAAGGAGGTGATTGCGCTATTGGAAGACCCCTTCACTGAATGGAGCGATTTCAACTCCATATTGGGAAGGTACTACTCACTGGTATTTAGAATGATACAGAAAGAAGATATAATTATATTCCCTGTAGCTAGCAAAACGGTTAGCGAAGAAAGTTGGCACGAAATGCATTTGCAAAGCTTTGACTATCCTTTCCCGTTTATAGAGACACCCGAAAAGCCCGAAGAAGAAAAGCATGAAGAACAAACAAAAGAGAACATTTTGACAGCACCAGGAATGTTTGTTACCGAAACTGGCAATATGACACTAGAGCAAGTTTTGCTTGTATTCAACCATTTGCCTGTAGATATAACAGTGGTTGACGAAAACGACAAAGTACTCTTCTTCAACAAACCCAAAGAGCGATACTTTCCTCGCTCGCCAGCTATTGTTGGGCGAAGTGTGAATAACTGCCATCCGCCCGAAAGTGTGCATATAGTAGAAGAGATAGTGGAAACATTTAAGAAAGGCGAAAGAGATACCGCCATGTTTTGGATAGAACTAAGGGGGCACTTTATTTTGATTCAATATTTTGCCCTGCGTACCGAGAAGGGAGAATACAGAGGCGTGATGGAAGTGAGCCAAGACGCTACAGATATAAGAAAACTGGAGGGGCAGAGACGGCTGTTGAATTGGGAGTGAAAGTTATATAAGGGAGATAATTGACTAGCAAAAAAACAAATATGGAAGAAAACAAATCTCAAATCATTATTTATCAAACTCAAGAAGGTGAAACAAAACTAGATGTTCGCTTTCAAGATGAAACTGTTTGACTTAGGCAGAAATTAATGGCAGAATTATTCTAAACGACTTCTCAAAATATAACAATCCATCTAAAAAACATATTTGAAGAAGGTGAGTTGGAGGAAAGGGCAACTTGTAAGGATTTCTTACAAGTTCAAAAAGAAGGTAACAGAGAAGTGAAGCGTAAACAGAAGTATTACAATCTTGACGCTATTACTTCTGTCGGATATCGTATAAAATCGCATATTGCAACAAAATTTAGACAATGGGCAAAAAACAATCGTA
Organism: uncultured Dysgonomonadaceae bacterium; assembly: GCA_964620895.1. Classification (GTDB taxonomy): domain Bacteria; phylum Bacteroidota; class Bacteroidia; order Bacteroidales; family Dysgonomonadaceae; genus UBA2632. The sequence goes on from CAZUHZ010000263.1 coordinate 2,024, forward strand.
GAAGGAGATTTTGAAAAAGCAATTCAAAAGATAGAAAGAAAAAATCTATAATAGTTTTAAGGCTAGGATCTCAAAAAAATCTATAAGCACTAGTTTTACACTTTACAGTTGCAATTGTCGTATCTTTATTACGTGAAATAAAAGTCAAAAATTTTATGAAGACTGATCTAAATGGCAAATATTCGATTTAGAAAAGAGAAGCTTTCCATTGACCTTATAGGCCGACAACGATTTTGGATTGGGATTGCTTCAGGAGTAATTTCAGCAATCTCTCTTTCATTGTTTTTCAACTATTCTAGAAAGATACTTCGTTCTTTAACAGGCATATCGTCTGATTTGATTGTATTAGAATCAAATGAGCTTTTGTTTTTCGATTATTCCTTTTATCTTCTTGCATCTGTAGTGGGACTTTCGTTCACAATATGGATTTGGATGATGCAACAAGAATAACAAAAGACGAAAGGATAGTCTTTACAATGTCAACATAGGCTTCATCAGAAATAAAAAATTAAAAATATGAGCATATACACACTGCAAATAATCAAAACAACAATTTTGATTATTATTTTCTTAAGTACAAAATTTTTCACCAAACGATTAATAAAAAAAGTAGGACTTAGATTTAATTATCAATCGGGGAGAATAAAAATAACCAACAAAATAGCCAATGCTTTATTGGGTATATTGGTTCTTGTTTTTCTGATGCTTATTTGGGGAATAAAACAGAGCGATTTGGTGGTATTCCTCTCTACAACACTCACAATTTTGGGAGTCGCCTTTTTTGCGCAGTGGTCGCTCATCTCCAATATTACCTCTACACTGATCATCTTTTTCAATCACCCCATCAAGATTGGTGATTCTTTGACTATAATGGAAAAAGACTACGAAATAGAGGGAGTATTAAATGATATTGGTGTTTTCTTCATTACCATAAAAACGAAAGACAACAAGAAAATAACAATGCCGAGTAATATCTTTTTGCAGAAAATGATTAAAAAG
>CAZUHZ010000264.1:0-2971 GCA_964620895.1 uncultured Dysgonomonadaceae bacterium
TATCGTAGTATCCAGGTTGTGAAATATTGATTTCGCCAATTCGATGAGAATTAAAGCTATCGATATGCCAATCTGAATTGGGTTCACCTACTACACGACCTGTTGGCAAAACTTGCCGGGTGATTTCAATATCTGCAGCTTCTACAGTTATTTTATTTTTGTTTGATTCTCCTTGATAACTATAAGAAACATCGACATTTAGTTTCATTGGTTTTTCAACATAAATTCTCCATTGAAAGGTAGAATTCTTTTTCAAATTGAGATGCTTTGGTACTGTTCCATACTGTTCAGAATCAATAATAAGCGATTTATCGATTGATTGAGACATATTTGAAAGATTGAGACTATAGCCACCATATACTGATTTTGCAACAAGTTTTGAGTCTGTTTCTGGATATGTATCAAATTCTAAGACTACTGTCGAAATGTAATTATCGGGTTGCATTTCAGGTAACTCTATACCTATTATGATATTATCAAAACTAAACTTCAAATCAGCCTTTTGCTTATCTGCTAATAAATAAGCTTTTGCGGGCTTTGTTTTAATGCCGGTAACTGGAAGCTGCCTATTAAGGGGCCAATTATAAACATGTAGATATACCAAGGTTTTACCATCATCTCCCTTTTTATAAGTAATATGACCCCAATCATGCATACTCTTATCCAAATCAAATGCTTGTGCACCATATATCGAACTTCCATTTACGGCAAGCCATTGCCCCATCTCTTTTAATCGCTGTGATATTTCATGTGGAACATCACCATTGGCACGTGGTCCAATATTGAGCATCATATTGCCATTTAAACTAACATTCTCAACAAGAGCCTTCAAAAGAGTAGATGTTGATTTCCATTCATTTTCTGTGGCACTAAATCCCCACGAGTGAGCAACTGTAGCGGGTGTTTGCCATGGAAAGTCTTCTTTTGTCTCACCTAATTGATTATCCCCTAACGTTTTGTAGTCAATGTCACTATCCTCTTCGATAGAAAGTCCCAACCGAGAATTTACTAAGCAATTTGGTTGCAACTCACGAATAAGACCTTTAAGTTGTAAAAGTTGCTCTTTTGTAACTATCGCTTCTGAATGATGAAGCCACATATCAAACCAAATCATACTTATGTCGCCGTAGTTGGTAAGCAGCTCTCTCATTTGAGGAATTACTTTATTTTGCCAATATTCATCGTATTGTTGTTCAGATATACCATAAATCTCCTTCGAATGATCCCATCCATAGGGATGCTCCCAATCAACCCAATGAGAATAGTATAAGCCTAACTTCATGTCATGCTTTGCACACGCTTCCGCCAATTCTTTTACAATATCTCGTTTGGGAGAAGTATAATCCCCAAGATCATAATTGCCTACTTTACTGTCCCATAATGCAAATCCATCGTGATGTTTTGCAGTAAAAGTAATATACTTCATGCCCGCTTGTTTTGCCAAAATCACCCACTCTTCAGGATTTATGTCATCCCATTTAAAGCGATTTAAAATAGATGCATATTCATCCTTATCTATTCGATTTCTATAGTATATCCATTCAGCATAATTATTATTATGGCGTAACTTTTCGCCCTTCCATACACCTTCGGCACCACTATATATGCCCCAGTGAATGAACATTCCGAATCTGGCATCAATAAACCATTCAGCACGTGGATTGACATTTTTCTGCGAATATGACTCTACACTCACTAAAACAAAAAACAGCAACACAAAAAACTTGAAAAAAGATACTCTACTCTTCATAATATGTACTTAAATAACTACAACCTTATCTTTATGATTACACAACCAGTTTGCTTCTACCATAAGCCTGTCCACCATACCATGCGACTACCACAAAACTTATAAATGGTAAAATAAAAGACGCATTAACAGCTGGAAAAGAAGCTCCAATAGTTTCCAAATCTATAATAGCAGCTTGTAAAGGTGGTAGAATTGAACCACCCAGAATAGCCATTATGAGTCCCGCGGCACCAAACTTTGCATCATCGCCCATTCCTTTTAAAGCAATTCCATAAATTGTAGGGAACATGAGAGACATACATATTGATACAGCTACTAAAGAATACAGCCCATATATGTTTTGGAAACCTATAACTCCAATTGTAAGTATGGCAGCTACAATTGCCAAGACCCTCAATAGTTTACCGGGATTAAAAAACTTCAACAAATAGGTATTAATGAATCTGCTGATACAGAAAATAATCATGGCAACTATATTGTACTTCTGCGAAAGCACTTCGGCAGCTTGTTCTTGCATCCCTTGTGCCATAAAAATACGTGTACCATATTGAATAATGAATGTCCAGCACATTATTTGTGCACCCACATAAAAAAATTGAGCTATCACACCTTGTCTGTAATTATGTATAGAGAAAATTCGCTTTAGCGTTTTGCCAAAATGTATCTCTTTAGATCTATCGCTATTCTTTGGCATTTTCTTTATTAGAATAATAACAAACATCAACAACACCACTAATCCGATAATTAAATAGGGTGAAATAAGAACTGAGAGGTCTGCTTGCTTCAAAGTTTGAAACTCAGCATCAGGAAGCAGGGCGCGTTCTACGGTTTCCATTGGATTAATACGTGCCTGAATAAAATTCATAGCAACATACATTCCTGCTAATGACCCAAGGGGATTGAACGATTGTGCCAAGTTGAGTCTTCGCGTTGAAGTCTCCTCTGTTCCCATCGACAAGATGTAAGGGTTAGCACTTGTTTCAAGAAAAGACAATCCGCAAGTGAGAATAAAATAAGCGAAAAGAAATGGATAAAAGCTACCCGACATCATTGCAGGAAAAAACAAAAAGGCTCCCAAAGCATATAATCCCAATCCCATTAGAATTCCTGATTTATATGAAAAGCGCTTGATGAATATAGCTGCGGGGAAAGCCATTGCAAAATATCCTCCGTAAAATGCAACTTGTACAAGTGCCCCACCAGTATTGCTCATCCTGAAAA
>CAZUHZ010000265.1:0-2935 GCA_964620895.1 uncultured Dysgonomonadaceae bacterium
GTGCAAAACATAACTAGTGCAGAGAAAGTAAAACAAACCATCGATAAATTAATTGAGTAATTTCACGCTATTGAAATGCAGTGAAGATAATGAAGGTTGAAAATATGACAGTATGACAATTAGTCTTTTTCTATCCCCTATCGTTAAAAGCATAATTAATTATTATAATCTAAGCACGAAATTTTACACCACCACATTTATCCCGAATTATTCATCTCACTTTTATTATACTATGTAATTTTGTCAGCAAATAATATTAAAAGGTTTGTTGACTCATTTAACTTTGCTGCCTGAACGAAATCGAGGGGTCGAGGTTGCTGAGCGGAGTCGAAGCATTGTGCACCTACCACACCAGCACCCCCCTCGAAATAGTTGTTTATATCGGCATAGTAAAACACTCCAGCATCTACGTTGGAGATAAAAACGTGAATAATACGGGTTATCCAAATACAATTCTGTCATCAATTTGTTTTCTCTGAATTTACACCATCTGCACTTTTGTCAGTTTATTCAAATAAAAACCTTTTTTGTCACACTTAAAACCAAACATCAACTTTGGCACAGATTTCGCTATGTAAATGATAGAAGTTCAATCGTTATTTGCAAACGAACATAAAAACTATAATAATTTTATACATTAACTATTTTAATTTAAAGAAAACATGAATATCAAACCATTGGCAGACAGAGTGCTTGTAAGAGCCGCTGCAGCAGAAGAAAAAACAGTGAGTGGTATTATAATACCCGATACAGCTAAAGAAAAACCATTGACAGGTGAAGTAATAGCAACTGGAGACGGAACTAAAGACGAGAAAATGGTCGTTAAAAAGGGAGACACTGTATTATACGGTAAATATGCAGGTACTGAAATTGAAATAGATGGCGAAACACTCATCATTATGCGCCAGTCTGACATATTAGCAGTTTACGAAAAATAATTTAATCAATATAAAACATAGAACATATTATGGCAAAAGATATTAAATTTGAAATGGAAGCGCGTGACCTTTTAAAAAAAGGTGTAGATGCGTTGGCTGATGCAGTAAAAATAACATTAGGTCCAAGAGGTCGCAATGTAATTATTGACAAAGCATATGGAGCACCTCAAATAACAAAAGATGGTGTAACTGTAGCAAAAGAAATAGAATTGGAAGACAAATTCCAAAACATGGGTGCACAACTTGTGAAAGAAGTTGCATCAAAGACAAACGATGACGCTGGCGATGGAACAACTACAGCTACAATTTTAGCTCAAACCATTATTGGAGTTGGTCTTAAAAATGTTACAGCTGGTGCAAATCCAATGGATTTGAAACGTGGAATTGATAAAGCAGTTATAAAAGTAATTGAAAGCATCCGTTCACAAGCAATAGAAGTTGGTGATGATCTTAAGAAAATTGAGAATATTGCTAAGATTTCTGCGAATGGTGATGAAGCTATTGGTCGTTTAATTGCTGAGGCAATGCAAAAAGTGAGCAAAGAAGGAGTAATCACAGTAGAAGAAGCAAAAGGAACTGAAACGTATGTTGATGTAGTTGAAGGAATGCAATTCGACCGTGGGTATATTTCACCTTATTTTGTTACTGATACAGAGAAAATGGAAGTTCAATTTGAGAATCCATTAATTCTTATCCACGACAAAAAGATATCTACACTAAAAGATATGCTTCCAATTTTGGAAAAAGCTGTTGAAACAGGCAAGCCTCTTTTGATAATTGCTGAAGATATTGACTCAGAAGCATTAACAACATTGGTTGTAAACCGCTTACGTGGTTCGTTGAAGATTGCTGCTGTTAAAGCACCAGGATTTGGCGACAGAAGAAAAGAGATGTTAGAAGACATTGCAATTCTTACAGGTGGTGTAGTAATTTCTGAAGAAAAAGGTTTAGCACTAGAAAGCGCAACACTTGAGATGTTGGGTAGTGCCGAGAAAATCACTATCGACAAAGACAACACCACTATTGTGAATGGTGCTGGCGATAAAGATGCAATTGACAAAAGAGTAGCTCAAATACGCAATCATATCGAATCAACAACTTCTGATTACGACCGCGAGAAACTACAAGAGCGTCTTGCTAAATTGGCAGGTGGAGTTGCTGTACTATACGTAGGTGCTGCTTCAGAAGTGGAAATGAAAGAGAAAAAAGATCGCGTAGAAGATGCACTTTCTGCAACACGTGCTGCTGTTGAAGAAGGAACAATACCTGGAGGTGGTGTTGCATACATTAGAGCAATTGCTGATCTTGAAAACCTAAAAGGTGATAATGATGACGAAACAACTGGTATCGAAATTGTGAAACGTGCAATTGAAGAACCATTGCGTCAAATCATTGCCAACAGTGGAAAAGAAGGAGCTGTAATTGTTCAAAAAGTACGCGAAGGAAGTGCAGACTTTGGATACAATGCTCGCACCGAACAATTTGAAAACCTTTATGAAACAGGTGTAATTGATCCAGCCAAAGTTGGACGCGTTGCTCTTGAAAATGCAGCCTCAATTGCAGGCATGTTCTTATCAACAGAATGTGTTATCACTGATATTAAAGAAGAAAACCCAGCTCCACAAATGCCAATGGGCGGTGGCGGAATGGGTGGAATGATGTAATTTTACCGTTAGACGTAAAATAACATAAGTACTTAACCTATATTTAGGTCTTAAGCGTACAACTAAAACACATGTAATTAATGTGCTAAGTTGTACGCTTTTCTTTTTATAGCACTTTTTAGTTTGCAAATCGCAAACCAAACATCTCTTTAACCTTTCAAAATTGCAACATCTTTTTTGAGCCTTAAAACTTAAAAACAATGTAGCTCTGCAATATTGTTACCCAAAAGCAACATAAATCTAGATAATTAATCGTATTTTTGTTGTTCATCTTAAAGTAATTCTATTTTACAACTACTAAATTAAATTATACTATTTATGATTAAAAAACTC
>CAZUHZ010000266.1:0-2907 GCA_964620895.1 uncultured Dysgonomonadaceae bacterium
CACTAGTTGGTTGAATGGCTATAGTGGACCTAACAACCAAAGAAACTACACTATTCTGTATGACACAGCTAACCGTATTCCACTTTGGGTAGCCTACCCCTTGCACTCTATCTATATGAGGTCTGGAAATAGAACTGACGATTGGGGTTATGATCCTATTATTCCCAGAGAATACCAGACAGACAATAGTGGATGGTCTGATAAAGCATACAATAGAGGTCATATGTTAGCAAGTGCAGATAGAAGTGCTACAAGAGATTTAAATAGAACAACTTTCTATGCCACCAATATGGTTCCACAAAATGTGGACATGAATGGCGGTGTATGGAATAACTTAGAGCAAGCTATGCGAAGCTGGGTTGATAACTCGAGATACGACACTCTGTATGTTGTAACAGGAAGCATATTGCCTCCAGAAGGACAAATCGATTATACCTACAGTGGTGGAGAAAGAGTTGCTGTACCTCAATATTTATATAAAGCATTGCTCAAAAAAGAGAAGAGTAACAATAAGTGGCATTCAATTGCTTTTAAAATGGAGAATAAAAAGAATGCTAGTCCATATAAAAACAGTATAGTATCTGTTGCAGAATTAGAGGCAGAGACGGGATTTACTTTCTTTCCAAACCTTAGTGATGCTACAGAGGTGAAAAAGCAGAAAAGTTTGACTCATTGGAATTGAAGTGAAGTCAATACTAACTAATAATCAAATTAATAATTACATTTTAAATTATAAATCTATGAAACACTTAAAGTATTTATTTTTATTTATTGGCTTAGCCTTATTGGCATCTTGTAGCGACTCTGATGTGCAAGGGCTTGTAGGCGATGGCAATAAAGCAACATTTTCCGGATTTATCGGAGAGTTTCAAACACGTGTTACCAATAATGCTTGGGATGCAGGCGATGCAATTGGTGTTTTTGCGCTTAAGCCAGATCAGCCATTAACTGAAGCTGGTATTTTTGACGGAAAAAACAATGTGCAGTATGTAGCTGATGCACAAGGTAAGTTTACTGCAGCCTCTGCTCCAATAAATTTTCCTGAGAATGGGAATTTGGATTTTATAGCTTACTACCCTTTCAAAAATGCGTCAACTAATTTTGTTTATAGTATTGACGTTTCAAGCCAATCAAATCCTGCAGCTATCGATCTTTTGTATTCTAATAATGCAAAAGGTAAAAGCGGAAAAAACCCTTTTGTAAACTTAGCATTTAAACACATGCTTTCGAGATTAGTGTTTAATGTTACATTAGAAGATGGTTTGTCATTTGATGACGGTTTTAATGTATCTATAAAAGATATAGTTGTAGATGGCGACTTTAGTTTAGCTGATGGTGAAGTTGCTTTAGGTAGTACAAGAAAACAGATTGCTCCTATTGTAACTATTGCAACAGACAAAAAGTCTGCAAGTGCAACTTCAATAGTAGTGCCCAAACAAAGTCTTGGAGATGCTACAATTGTCTTCTCTTTAGGGGGCAAGGATTATGAGTGGAAACCTTATGCTCAAAATCTTCGGTCATCAACTAAATACACCTATAGCTTGAAGTTGGTTATAGATGAATCAGGTTTGCCAGTTGTTGAGGAATTACAAGTTGATGCAACTATCGAAGATTGGATAGAAGGCAATACAGGAGGTGGAGAAATTGTTTTAGCTCCTACAGGTGACACTGAAGAACCTGTAGAGGGTGAATACAAAACTATCCAAGACATCCGCACTATGTACGCAAGTAGTGGTGAGGAGAAATTGACTATTACAGAAGCTTTAAAGCTTAAAGCAGTTGTGATTTCTGATAGAGTGGGTGGAAACAGTACATCAAAAAAGAATGGTTACCTTCAAGACGAAGCTGGTAATGGGTTAGGTTTTCGTTGTACTGACGATCACGAATTTAATATGGGCGAAGAGCTAATTATAGACCTCGAAGGTGCTGAGATTTCTTTATATGGCAATGCATTACAACTAGGTTTTGCTCCAGATAAAGCAACTTTAAATACTACTGATGTAACTGTTGCACCAAAACCACTAACTGTTGAGCAAGTCCTTGATGGAATGTACGATGGGGTTGTGGTAAGAGTGAAAGATGTACAGTTTAAAGAGTACGAAGGTCATACCTACTTTGAGGGAACTTTTTCTGCACACAATCATGCTATAGAAAATGCAAACGGAAAAACTATAGATGTGCGAACAGCCAAATATGCTACATTTAAAGACGATGCACTTCCAAAAGGGTCTGGTGATATTGTGGGTATAATGACTGTCTTTAACGGAGATTGGCAAGTTTATCCTCGAAATACAAATGACTTAGCTGGAATGAGCGATGATGTATCAACACGTTTTGTTGTTGAGGGTGGTACAGACCCAGTTGAACCAGAGGAGCCAGGTGCTGACAGCAAATTATTATTTCCAGGATCTGATTTTAACAATTGGGCTACATTTACAAGTTCTTTGAACCAATATGGAGTAACTTTTGGAAAAGAAAGTGCAACAGGCGGCAGAGAAGGTTCAGGTGCAATGCATTTTGATGGAACAATAGGTGATAAAAATGCTTATGTTTTTACAGCCGTTGTTCCTGAAGGATTTTCTGTAACAGGTAAAACAAAGATTGTCTTCTGGGTAAAAGGTACTGCTGCTAAATCTCTTTCGATGAATGTGTATATAAATACTGGAGGAAAAATGGGTATAGACTATAAGTGTTATAATATGGATGAGCATGTTCCTTATTCTTCTCATCAAGTATTAGCCCCTACAGATGCTAATAGTTATGCAAAAGGTGGAATTAATACAAATGGAGAATGGATTCAAGTAACTCTTGATATAAGCTCATTAGCAAGTGAGATAAACTCCAACCCAGGCGAAGATTTATTTGCACTTAAGGTAGGAAGCAAAGCTGATTACAATCTATTTGTTG
>CAZUHZ010000267.1:0-2902 GCA_964620895.1 uncultured Dysgonomonadaceae bacterium
AACCTGTCCATCCCCATTGCCTCATCAAAACTCCCTATTCCACCGAGGCAAACGTCCATAAAGCTCATAAAACCTTTGCATTATCGTAGCTTCTACATAAGAGGGGATATCATGCGTGTCAGCATTTATTGTCTCAAACCAATAAACGTCCAATGCATCAATCTTCTCTCTAATCACCTTCTGTTTCCAAGAACTTCTCCTTGCAGTTTTTCCAAGCCGAACGCCACTCACAATCTCGCCATACAAACCATCCTCACTATGCTGTATCTTCCCATTACTCTGCACCTTGCCCGAAGAACCAATATAGATTAAATCAATCCTCCCATTCTTCAATTCATACACAACATACACTCCACTCCCATTTTTTGGAGCATTGCATACATCCTCAAGCTCTACCTTCGATGTAACAAAGAAGTGGTCACTGTTTTCGTATTTCTTCAATTCGTCAAACATATTATTTTATTTTTATTATTAGCTGCTGATGCACATATCAGATAAGTGTGATGAACAAGGCGGGTTACCATCTTGATAGAGCACACGCCCCTATCCCCACCATCAATAATAATCACCTTAACCTACAATATTTTCTTCCGCTTAAACCACACAAAGATAAACAGAGCAATAACCAACATCACCAACAGTGCAATAAAATATCCATTCTCCCATTTAAGCTCGGGCATATTCACGAAATTCATTCCATACACTCCTACAATAAATGTGAGGGGCAAGAAAAATGCCGAAAACACTGTCAGCAACTTCATCACATCGTTGTTTTTCTGAGCAGTAAAAGTCATGTGAGAATTCAACAACGAAGTGGCATCGTCAATCATCTCTTCCGATCTAAGTATAAGGTGCAAAATGGTATCTTTTAAATCTTGTAGAGTAGAAGCTAAACTATCATCTACTCTTAGTTGATCAAACACATTTTGTGTAATCAGCAATATCTTTTTTGTGAGCCGTGCTTTCGATTTTTCGAAATACAACTTCTCTACCGACAAATCGCTGCCCCCTCTCAGAAAAATATCCTGTTCAAAGGCATCCATTTTATCAACCTGTTTTCGTATTGGCTCATCGTAAGTCATCAGCAACTCATTGAACAGATAGAGCGCAGCATCATCAGGACTTTTAAAATTGGTGGGCGTGTTTTCGATAAACTTAAACGAAGGTCTGTGAATAGTAATCAGCGTTTTGTCGTCAATAAAAAACGCCACCTTATTGCTTATCTGTTGCACGCCTGCCACCTTTTCGTTTTCGGCAGCAGTATATGCCCTAAGTATGATAAACACATACTCTGGCGTTCGCTCTATTTTTGGCAAATGACCCAACTCTAGCGCATCCTCAACAAAGTTTTCATCTATCTGAAAAGGAATGGAGGTTGATCTAATCTCCTCCTCGGTTGGATTTTCGAGATCAATCCATTCGAAATTGTCAAACTTCTGTATTCTTTTGCTCATAATTTATTAGTTTAGATGTTGGTTTGTGGGGTATTTATTTTTTAGTGGTGTAGGTATGGGTTTGTGACTTTGTATAATCCTGTTTAATCAACGGCTCAAACAGTTTAACCAAGGTTAATCGCACCGCTGGCGCGGATTTGCAATCCGTGCCTCCATCATTCACGCTGGCGCAGATTTGTAATCTGTGCCTCATAACAAAACACCCAATACAGCCTGCCACATCGCTACACACCCTCCCTATTCATCTTATAATTCTCAGCCTGTTCAAATATATCGTTATACACCTCGTCTCTTTCAACAGGAGGATAGCCGTATTCGTCCAGTAATAGAATTAGTCCTACTTTAAGGGCAGATTTTATATCTTCTCGTTTGTTCCAATCAGGAAATTTGGCTTGAGAGTCTACAAGTTCTTTCACAGCCTTTGCCAATATAATTAGTTTATCCTCAGGATATTTAAAATCATATTTCACGCACAGCTCTTTCAGGATATCGTAAAAAGCCTTCTCTTCAAGCGTAATGCCCAAAGAGTCTCCAGCCGCATACTCCTGCCTCATCTCCCAAAGCATTTCGGTTAGGTGTTCGGCCATCTCTTCATACACCTCACTACGCAATATATCACTCTCTTTACGTTCGTTGTACTGTTCCACCAGTCGCTCCATTTTTTTAGAAAAGTCAATACCCTTCACCCTGTTCACCTTCTTCAACTGCACAATAGCCTTGGCAAGTAATTGTTGCAACAATTTTATCTTCGTATTTGGCAGTTTTATCTTATTTATCTTCGCTATATAGTCCTCATCAAAAAGGTCTTGCTCCTTATCTTCGCCCATTGTAAACAACTCCTCCACCCCATTGCTCTCCAAGGCTGCTTGTATCATCTCCCTCACCTTAGCATTCATTTGAGCTACATCTGGTGCATTGCCTTTGGTTAGTTTAAAAACAATAGAGCGCACAGCCAAGTAGAAATGTATATAATCGCGTTGTTTTTGTGTCAATCCATCACCTCCTGCACAAATATCATAAGCTGCTTTTAGTCTACGAACCAACCCCATAAAACGAGTTTCGGTCTCCTCTGTTTTCTGCACAAATTCGGCAGCCATGTTCAAGGTGTTTAACTGCTGCAAAGAAGAACCCTTAAAATAGTTTCTATCGTCAAAACCATGGAATAACTTAGATAAGAGATTCAAGTGATTCTTCACCACCTTTACCGACTCTTTCACATCCTCAAAATTGTCTTTATCAGCTTTGTTATATTGAGCCAAAGCCATATTCATCTGCTTCCTGATGCCAATATAGTCAACTACCAATCCTTTGTTCTTGTCCTTATATTTACGGTTTACTCTAGATATAGTCTGTATTAAATTGTGTTTTGAAATGGGCTTATCAATATAGATAGTATCCAACGATGGCACATCAAACCCAGTCAACCACATATCCACCACAATAGCCAC
>CAZUHZ010000268.1:0-2883 GCA_964620895.1 uncultured Dysgonomonadaceae bacterium
CAAACTTATACCTATGAACGAAAAAGCTATTCTAAGAGGGATGGAGATAATTGAGCAGGTGAGTAGGGCTGTGTAGAAGAAAAACTTGTTAGGTTTTTCAATAAAAGACATTATAATGAAGCCGATGTGAATAATGATTCATGTCGGTTTGGTTTTTTTAATAACAAGCAAAACCTTTGGCAACAAACTACCCAAACCCCTTTATCACCTCATCGCCCAACTTCTTTGCTTTAGCAACCTCTTCTGGATTATTTGCATCCATTGGATATTCATTTTCATGGGGAAGTTCTAACACTAGCCCAACGGGCACAATATTGGGATTGTTGATTATATCTTTGTTTATCATATAGATATATACCCAAAACTCTTTATTTCCGAATTTTTCAAGTGCTATTAGGCGCAAAGTTCTGTCAGGCGACATTTTTACTTTTTTGCGTGGCAATGCCTCTACTGTTTCTACAGGATCAACAATAGCTACGAGTTCGTCTTTTATAGTATCGGTGTGTGCATCTGCTAGGTTGGCTGTTGGTTGCGTTGGGTTGGATGGTTCCTCTTTCTGTTTTGAAGCAGAGTTCTTATTGGTGGAATAACGATTATAGACAAAACCAACAGTTATTAAGATAGCAACTAAGCCTATTGCAACATTCCACCATAGAGTGTTGTGTCTGCGCTTCTCTTTGCTGTCAGGCTTCACTTCTAAATGGTGGATAGTGGTATCAACCTCTGTTTTCTCTTTTAAAGACTCTTTGTTGTCATCATCTGTCGGGCTCTCTTTGGAGGGAGTTGCCTTTTCGGTGCTTTCAGAATGAGTACTTGTAGAAACTACAATAGGCGGTAAAAGTTCCTCTTCTTGTTCTACTTTGTCTTCTTCCTCTTTTTGTTCTATTTCTTCGTCTTCTTGTGGTTCTTTATCTTCAGTTGTTGCTTCAGGAGCTATCTTGTTTGTAGTTGTTTCAGCTATCTCGCCAATAGGCTCATCTTCTTTAGTTTTATCTTCAGCGTCGTCAATTCTATCATCATCTTCATCATTGTCTGAAGAGGTAGTAGGAATTCCATCCATAAAAACACCCTCGTTGAGGGGTGTGGTTTCAAAGTGTGCAAATGGTTTGTTTACTAAATCTTTCAGCAATTGACAAGGGGTAAAAGTAACGCGCCGATGAGCAGGTATCACTATTCTCTCCTTACTGTTTACGTCCACGCTTTCGCGCTCTTCAATGTGTGTTAGCTTAAAAGTGCCAAAGTCTTTTATTTTGGTTAGTTCGTCAGTAGCCAGTCCCTTTTCAATTAAACTAAATAATTCGACCATAAATCTTTCAGCCTCCTCTTTACTAATATCACTATTAGCAACTAGAAGATCAACTATGTCTTGTATGTTTAATTTGTCGCTCATGGCACTACGCTATTTATACCTCTCTTTAAGAACAGACGAGGGTTTAAAGTTGACTGATATTTTGGGAGGAACAAGGAATCGCTCTTTCGATTGAGGATTCACAGAGATGCGTTCTGCACTCTTTCGAGTTTGAAGCACCCCAAAGTTAGGAATTGCTATTGTGGCATTGTCTGCCAATTTGCTGTTGAGCTGTTCAACTGTTTGTGCTAAAACTTCAGAAACTTTTACTTGTGTCCATCCCAATTGTTCAGAAAGCTCAGCAACAAGTTCTTTGTTTGTCATGATTCTATAATTACAAGTTTATAGTTTGTACTCTTATAGGGTTGTGCCCATCAAATCGAAAGGCATAGCAGAAGTGATTTTCACGTTATAAAACGAACCTATCGATAAGGCTTCATCTTTACTTATAAGCACCTCTCCATCTACATCGGGTGAGTCAAACTCTGTTCTGCCAATATAATAATCGGGTGTTTCGCTATCTACAATCACTTTAAGGGTTTTACCAATTTTCGCCTCATTCACCGTTAGTGATATCTCCTCTTGTAGCTCCATTAGTTTGCCCAATCTCTGCTCTTTCACTTCGGGAGCAATATGGTCTGTATAGTTTTTATCACAATAAGTATCCTCTTCATGAGAATAAGGGAAAGCACCCAAGCGTTCAAATTTGGCATCGCCAACAAACTCAAGCAGCTCGTTGAAGTCTTCCTCAGTTTCACCTGGATGACCCACCATCATAGTTGTACGCAGGTGAATGCCTGGGACTTCGGCTCTTATCTTCTCTATTAAATTGATAGTCCCTTCTTTCGTAATATTTCGTCGCATCTTGCTCAACATATTATCGCTAATATGCTGCAAGGCAATGTCTAAATATTTACACACATTGTCGCATTCGCGAATAACAGGCAACAAGTCCATTGGGAAATGGGCAGGGTAGGCATAGTGCAACCTAATCCACTCTACTCCACTAATACGAGAGATGCGCTTCACCAACTCGGCAATTTTCATCTCTTTATAGAGGTCTAGACCATAGTAGGTCAAGTCTTGTGCAATAAGTTGAAACTCTTTCACCCCTTTTCCAACAAGAATGCGCACCTCCTCTTCAATCTCTTCCATTGTGCGCGAATTGTGTTTCCCTGTTATTATAGGTATAGAGCAATAAGAGCAAGTGCGATTGCACCCCTCCGATATTTTTATATAAGCATAGTGTGAGGGTGTTGATAGCATTCGCTCTAAGGAGAGTTCTTGATTGTAGGATTTGCCTAAGTCGGCAATAATATTTTTCCATGCAAACTTGCCATAGAACTTATCCACTTCGGGTATCTCTACCGACAGTTCGTCAAGGTATCGCTCCGATAAGCACCCCATCACATACAACTTTTTTAGCTTTCTATTCTTTTTTTGCTCGGCAAAAGATAGAATCATGTCTATCGACTCCTCCTTTGCATCGCCTATAAAACCACATGTATTTATAATTGCTATTTCGCCTTGTGGAT
>CAZUHZ010000269.1:0-2881 GCA_964620895.1 uncultured Dysgonomonadaceae bacterium
TTTGAGATTTATAATTAAAAATCAAAGAGTTTGTCAATATAGTTCAATGAAAAATCAGACCTGAGTGCCCGTTCTCTAAAACTGTCTTAAGTATAACGATATAATAAATTTATCCTCTATATACAACAACACAGTTCTTAAACTATTTGTTTTTAAGCACTAAATCACTCATTCCATTTATTATAAGAGGTTCAACCTTCTTGCTCCATTTAGCAGGTAATCCATATACACGTTGTGCGGAGTCACCTTCGTAACCACCTTCATTCAAAACAACTTCAGACGGGATATATCCCATTACATCATTTGCATAAGACATAACGAAAGATTCTTCTCCAAAGATTTCTTTTAATTTTCGAGTATAAAAAATTACAGATTCTCCTCCTAAAACAAATAACTTTTGATTACCTATTTCCCAGTAACCTAACGGAAAAGGATATGATTTTATTAAATAACCATCTCTTTTATAGTCATCAATCATTCCTTGTGCCCATTTCCCCTGATAATCATCTCTTTTTGCTACTTCTCGTAACTCTTCCATTGGAAGAGGGTTATCAAAAGGAATATCAACTTCATTATATCTTGTAGTCAACTTGCTTTCTTGTTTTACCATATCTTCTGATAAAATCCTCTCTACCGTTGACGCTAACTGCTTCCCATATTGAATAGCTAAAGGAATTGTACGACGAGGTAGGGGGTTTTGATCACCACCAGATCCTTGAAAAAACATTGCGGTTGCTCCAGGATATAATTTTTCCAATTCAATTTGAGCGAAACCTGGATAATCACCTGAAAATTCATTGATTGACAATGTGGTCGGATGACATGCATATCCAAAAATAACAGCAATCAAATTTTCATCTAACCCCTCAACTTTAATCACAGGAACAGCATAATCATTCGGCCCATTTAATTCTGTTGTACCTTTCAATGCAGATTCTTGATTGTTTCGTCTATTTACTTGAAAACGAGCAGTACCATTCTGAGTATATATTTTTGCAGGGATTAAGTTCTGCATTGACTCATCAATTAATTGTAACAACATCATTTCCAACTCCATTGTATATTTATCAATAACGCTCCAGTCGTCTGAATTCATTGGATAAATATATTTAAGCGCTCTAGAAACAACAGGTCCAGAATGTGTATGTGAGCAACTTAAAATAACTTGAGACTTATCTAATTGATGTTTCTGTTTAACTTTATCCTTAATCTTTTCAGAAAAATCTTTCGGAATACTTAATAGATCAGTTGTTACCAATACGGAACGTACTCCATTTGAATCTTCTAACGTAATGGCTTTTGCCCATATATCATGCAATATGCCTTCAGAAGGAGAAGTTCTACTCGAATAACCCGCCATCCAAGTGGGAGATTGTGGGGTTATAATATGACGAGCAACACCCACCTTCCATACGTCGTCTTGTGAGCTTTGACTAAAAACAATGGTTGAATTTGATATATAAATAAAAAGCAATGATAAAAATAGTGCTATTCGTTTCATGTTATTTAATTTTGATGATTATTTGAATTTATTTTTTATTTTCTCTGCATTTTTATGAATTTTATTGATAGCAAAAGCAATATTATCCATGTCAGATTTTGAACCCAGTAATAAGCTCTGAGAAAACCAAACTGCATGTTCGTTACACAGCTTTTCATTCTCTGGACATGAATTTTCAATTGCATATTCCTCATAATTTATTCGCCTCTTCGGATAAAACATCTTGAAATATTTACTTTCAAAAGCATTCTTTAATACAGGCATTTTATTTAACTCAGCATACCCACTAGAACATGGAACTCCCTCAGCCTGTAAGGCTTTTAAGAATCCACTACGAGAAAGACCTTTGAACGATTCTTTTTGGTAGCGAAAAGGAAATAGATGAAAAGCAGCTTGTGTCACATTATCATATAACCTATAAGGCAATATGCCAGGTATATCTTTGATTTGATCTCTTAGATAACCCGCATTCACATTACGCGTCTTGGTTTGTTCTTCAAGACGAGACAATTGTGCAAGACCAATAGCAGCCTGATATTCAGTAAGTCGAAGTTTTGTGCCTACCATAGAAGTTCCTGCACTAAATTGACCCGCAAGAGATCCATAAGGATTTCCATAATTGTGGAATGAATAACAACGATCCATAAAAGCATCGTCGTCACTTACAATGGCACCGCCTTCACCCATCGCCATATTCTTTGAGTTCTGAAAGCTATAACAACCTGCATTTCCAAAAGTTCCCACCTTTTTGTGATTTATTTCAGCTAACCATGCCTGACATGCATCTTCTACAACTAAAAGTTTATGCTTATTTGCAATGGACATTATACGCTCCATATCACACGGAAGACCAAGAATATGAACTGGTACAATAGCTTTAGTATAGGGCGTTATTTTTGCTTCAATTTTACTGGGATCCATCTGAAAAGTTTCAGGATCAACATCTACAAAAACAGGAATAGCCCCATTAAATAAAATAGAGGAGATAGAAGCAATAAAAGTATAAGGTGTAACAAGCACTTCATCGCCCCAACCAATTTCTAGTTGAGCTAATGCAGTATTAAGTGCATTAGTGCCGTTAACTACCGACAAGCATCGCTTAGAACCAATTATTTTCGCCCACTGCTCTTCAAATTCAGTAACCGTCTTATTTCGTGACCACACACCGCTGCGCATTACATCTAACAGCTTTTTCTCATCTGTTTTTGGATTCCATATTGGCCATGCAGGCCATACACCAGCATGAGATTTCTTTCCACCTAATATGGCAGGTAAATTATTATCACCCTTTGTGTTTGCCCAAATAGGTGAGTTGTTGAAACTTGAGGCAACTAATATACTAGCTCCTCCAAACATGCTTTTTTTAATAAAATTTCTTCT
>CAZUHZ010000270.1:0-2871 GCA_964620895.1 uncultured Dysgonomonadaceae bacterium
GGGTCTCTAAATGTAGTAAACATCAGTAATTGTTCATTTATTTAAATGCTTACTAACCCTAATGTTGTATCTAGCTCCTTGTCACTTCTTTTTGTATGAGGTAATTTCGTATATTTGACAGTAGAACTTCTTTACAAGAAATATTTAATATAGAAGAAGATAGATAACGAGCAATAATAAAAAACCAAACTATGAAATGTACCCTTTGCGATACTGAGCTATTCGAAACAGCAAATAAGCATTACTTCATCTGTAGCACTTGTGGTGCTTTTGTGAAGGATGAAAAGTATTATCTAGAAAGCAAAGAGGAGAAAGAGAGGTACAAAGAACATGAAAACGATGTAGATGATGAGCGCTATCAGAACTTTACTTCACCAATAACTGATGCTATTTTAAAAAATCATAGTGCAGAGCAGTTAGGGTTGGACTTTGGTAGTGGAACAGGTCCAGTAATATCAAGTCAACTAAGAGAGAAAGACTATCAAGTAAAACTTTACGATCCATTTTTTCATCCCAGCGAAGATTACTTGAACTATAGTTACGATTATATTTTCAGCTGCGAAGTGTTTGAACATTTTTATGCACCTAAACAAGAGATAGAAATGTTGTTGCAAATACTAAAGCCTGAGGGGCTACTCTATATAATGACACATCTATACAATTTTGAAATAGATTTTACTGATTGGTACTACAAAAATGATCCAACACATGTTTTCATTTATACTTTCCGAACAATAGAGTTTATAGCAAAAAAGTATAGGCTAGAGATAGAGGAGTTGAGTGATAGGTTTATAGTTTTAAGGAAGTTGGGGTAGTTGATGAATATTGAGTTTTATTTGTAGAGATGCAATGTATTGCGTCTCACCAGAATCATTCGTTTCATTTTTCTTCAATAATCGGAAATTCCTTATAAAACATCAATAAAGAGATTGTTTCTTTTCTTAGTTCAGAGCGAACAAACCTTTTCATCTCATCGTCCATCAACTCTCCCAGTCCGTTTAGCATTCCTTTATCAGTCATAGATTGCAGTTGTTCAATACACTTCTGAATGTAATTGGTCAAAGGAATTTTCATACGGGTTTCAACAATAGCTTTGTTGATGGGAGTTTGGTTTTTCATGAAAAACCAAGTGTCAAAGATATCTCTATTTGTAACATCCGTTCTATCAAGCAATGCGCACAATTTATGAGCAAACATATCTGGCTTTGTCATCACTTTCATATTTATGCCCAAATAGTTTTTAATCTCATAAGAGTTGTCCCATTGGCTGTTAGAAATTTCAACCTTTAGTTTCCTCTCGCCTTTGCCATAACTTAGTACAATTATCGGTCCATAAAACTTTATTGCCTCATCAAATATTGTTCCATATTTAAGAAGAATATTTTTAATTCTGTTAAACACAAATTCTTCTTTTTCAATCGATAAGAGATTGAAGTCTAAATCGACTGAGAACCTTGGAAGGTTATAAAAAAACATCAAAGCAGTACCACCTTTGAAACCTAGTGTCGAAGATATCTCTATATCGCTATAAATATCTTTGAGGATTTGAAGTAAAAAGAATTTGTGCTTATTGATATCCATTTTGGTGTTAACTTAAAGTTTTAACTGTTTCTTTACACGTGCTTCAAGTGCTTTAGACCTATATATAGGCAACAACTTAGCTACAAATTCTCTGTTGATCAATCTTAGGTTGTTGAAATAATAATTGCTGTTTAGGTATAAAGTGTCTAAGAAGGCTCTTTCAGGTGTTGCAATATTTATATTGTTTATCTGTTCAATACCGGTTGTATCAACTATTATTTCATTTTTAATTTTCCGATACGAATACTCGTTATTATCGATGTTTAACTTTCGGCTCAAATAGCTCACCGCAGTTATTGTGCTGTCATACTGAAAAATGATTCCCGCTTGTTGCAACACATATTCTAATGAAATATAAGACGGGGTGTATAGACTACAGGCCAACTCTAAAGGATTATAATTGCTTTTCACGTAGATTCCTTTGCGTGGACGATTTAGCCTATTTGTTTTTACATAGTAATTTATCTTATCGTTTATAGATTCAAAATTACTCTCCTCAACAAGCATTGCAATGTCGGGGAGTGTATAAACAGTTCTGCTGTCATTTAATATTTCGTAAAGCATATTGTTCTTTTGTGAACTAAACATCGGGTTATTTCCAGTGTTTAGTTCACAAAGATACATTTTAGAATGATTACATCAAAACAAACAAGACGAAAATGTTTGATTATTTTGTATTTCAGAGACGCAATTCATCGCATCTCTACGTTGGTCAATGCACAAAACCTATCCCCTAGCAACCACTTCCTTCTTCCTCTTCAATTGCCTGTTAATTATATTCATCACCATTGCAATAGCCCCATCGCCAGTTATGTTACAAGCAGTGCCAAAGCTATCCATGGTTATATAAAGAGCAATCATTAGCCCAATCAGTGTTTCATCAAAACCAAGCATCGATTGCAATAGAGCCACTGCTGCCATAATTGCACCGCCTGGCACACCAGGAGTTGCAATCATTGTGATTCCCAACATCATAATCTATTTCAAACTTTTTCAAAAAATCAATATACTCCTCTTTAAAAGACTTTTTTGAGTGATGACTCTTTTGATTGTTTATGCATTTGAAGACTTTTTTACCTCTCTCACTAAATCGGAAAGGCAACATGAGGGTCGCATGCCATCAAAAAATGAATGTGGCTTGCATTTTCTGATTCTTGTTTGTTACAACACCTGTAATGTACTTGTAAAGTTCTTCATCCCAAGTTGGTTTGATTAAACTATATTTGCCTTTGAGTGCAAATACTACATGAAATGTAAATTTGTGAAAAAACTCCTACGCTCATACTAACA
>CAZUHZ010000271.1:0-2869 GCA_964620895.1 uncultured Dysgonomonadaceae bacterium
ATGTTTAAGGAAACTGGTCATGAGAATGCCTACTTTCCACTTTTTATCCCCAAATCGTTTCTCAGCAAAGAGGCCGACCACGTGGAAGGTTTTGCCAAAGAGTGTGCTGTGGTAACTCACTATCGTTTGAAAAACGACCCTGAGGGTAATGGCATTATTGTTGACCCCGATGCTAAACTAGAAGAAGAGTTGATTGTTCGTCCCACTTCAGAAACTATTATATGGAGCACCTATCGCAATTGGATACAATCGTATCGCGATCTGCCCATTCTCATTAACCAATGGGCCAATGTGGTGAGATGGGAGATGCGCACACGTCTTTTTCTCCGTACTGCAGAGTTTTTGTGGCAAGAGGGACATACTGCGCATGCTACCAAAG
Organism: uncultured Dysgonomonadaceae bacterium; assembly: GCA_964620895.1. Taxonomy (GTDB): domain Bacteria; phylum Bacteroidota; class Bacteroidia; order Bacteroidales; family Dysgonomonadaceae; genus UBA2632. The sequence continues at coordinate 380 of CAZUHZ010000271.1, forward strand.
AGGAAGCATTGGAGGAGACCCGTAAAATGCTAGATGTGTATGCTGAATTTGCCGAAACCTACATGGCAATGCCTGTAGTGAAAGGTGTGAAGTCGGCATCGGAGCGTTTTGCAGGAGCATTAGACACATACACTATTGAGGCGTTGATGCAAGATGGAAGAGCCTTGCAATCAGGAACGTCACACTTTTTGGGTCAGAATTTTGCCAAAGCATTTGATGTGATGTTTGCAGATAAAGATGGCGAGAGGAAATATGTGTGGGCTAGTTCGTGGGGTGTTTCCACCCGATTGATTGGCGCATTGATTATGGCACATTCCGATGATAATGGATTGGTGCTTCCACCTCTATTAGCTCCTTATCAAGTGGTGATTGTTCCAATTTATAGAAATGATGAACAGTTGGACATGATAAACGAAAAGGTGTCTGAGATTGTAAAAAGGTTGAAAGCACTGGGTATAAGTGTGAAGTATGACAATTCGGACAATAAAAAACCAGGTTGGAAATTCTCTGAATACGAATTGAAAGGTGTGCCTGTGCGCTTGGCAATTGGTGGGCGCGACTTAGAGAATGAAACTATTGAGATAGCTCGTCGCGACACTTTGACAAAAGAGACACTTCCACAAGAAGGAATTGAGCAGCACATAAAAACCTTGTTGGAAGAGATGCAACAAAATATCTACCAGAAAGCATTTGATTTTCGTGCATCAGTAACACGCGATGTGGATAGCTACGAAGAATTTAAGGTGGAGATTGAGAAAGGTGGTTTCTTGATGTGTCACTGGGATGGCACAGCTGAAACTGAAGAACTTATCAAAAACGAAACCAAAGCTACCATTCGTTGCATTCCTTTGGAGGGCGATAAAACTCCAGGAAAATGTATGGTGACAGGTAAGCCATCTACTCAAAGGGTTGTTTTTGCAAGAGCATACTAGAAATTAGCAATAAATAATGACAAATACCGTGTTGCTCTTGTTTCTAAGAGCCATGTGTTTGTCATTTTTATTTTACAATATTCATATTAAGACTTATCATATAAGCATAGTGAGCACGACGAGTAACAATAAAACAGTGATACAAGCTTGGATATTAGCCTTCCGACCACGTACACTTTTCCTAGCTGCTGCTGGAGTTATTCTAGGCAGTGGCTTGGCTATGCACGTTGAAAAATTCGATTTGGCAACTGCTTTACTCACCCTAACTACAGCATTGCTTCTTCAATTACTGTCTAACTTAGCTAATGATCTTGGCGACTATTCAAAAGGAACTGACCGAACTGGAGAACGTGTTGGTCCAATGCGAGGGGTGCAAAGTGGTAGAATAACACCTCTTCAAATGAAGATAGGCATAGGCATAACAGCTTTAATAACGATGGCGTCTGGGTTGATTCTGTTGTTGCGCCTATTTCACACTATTGGATTTGTGGCTATTGTGTTATTCCTAATTGTAGGATTCTTTTCATTACTTGCTGCACTTTTCTACACACTGGGTAATAGACCTTATGGATACATAGGTTTGGGCGATTTTTTTGCCTTTCTTTTCTTCGGTCCTATAGCCGTAATTGGGGCTTATTACTTACAAACACAAATGATTGACCTAAGGGCTGTCTTCCCAAGCATTGGAATGGGATTGTTGAGTAGCATGATTCTGAATGTGAACAATATGCGTGATATTGAGAATGACGCTCAGTCGGGCAAACGCACCATAGCCGTGAGGATTGGATTGGCTCATGCCAAAGTGTATCACACTGTGATGATGCTCTTGATGTTTGCGTGTTTTTTGATTTATAGTTTTATGTATGCCAATTCGCCTTGGTATCGATTTTTGTATATACTTATATATCTGTATCAATTTGTAATATTAGTGGAGATTTTCAAGAAAGAGGGTAGGTGCTTAGATCCCTACCTGAGCAAAACAGCACTCTCAGCATTCTTGGTAGGGATTGTGTTTTCGATATGCATTAATGTCTGAATGGTGTGGAGTAGCAGTTGTGAAGTAAAAACTGTTCTAATAAGATCAAAAATAACATAGTCAGCGTTAATCATATAATATAACCAGTGTTATTCACGTTTTTAGTTTTGCGTAGATGCTGGGGTGTCGAACTCCACCGATATAGCTCACTATTTCAACGAGTTTGCTGGCGAAGCAGATGATATCCTTCGACTTCGCTCAGGGATCAGACAAAAGCGAGCATACCCAAAACTAGGTTTAAAAATCAACACTTATAATTCAATAAGTTGCTGGTTAATAGATTATATTGCGCTTGTTAACAACAATGTGATGAATAATGCGGGATAATGGGGCATGGCAAATGTGAAAGTAGGACTCGTCTTAGAATAACAGAAAGTTTTAACCTAACAACTAGCCTTCGACAGTAATTTATAGTTCAAAACTCTTCCAGCTTACTGCTTACTGCTTTCTGTTTTCTGTTTTCTTTTTTTGCGAAATAGCTAAACCGTGAGTTAGTTGCTCTAATTTGCAAATTGCTAGATA
>CAZUHZ010000272.1:0-2854 GCA_964620895.1 uncultured Dysgonomonadaceae bacterium
ATTATTAGTTACAAAGTTAACACGTGCAAGGGATAGACACGCTTCGAGCCAATGCCATTTGTCGGAAATCTGATCCATCAACTCATACGCCTTTTCATATTCGTTTTTTGCTAACGCATACTTTTGCTCCTTTTCGTACAGTTCGCCAAGGTGAATGAGGCAAAGCCCAATTCCCATATCCGATTTGGCAATTTTGTTTTGTTCGAGCGATTGTTGATAGTAGATGTATGCAGAGTCGTATTGTTGCCGTAGTTCAAAAACAGCCCCCAAGTTAGCATAATTAATGGCTTGCCCAATGGCACTTCCAAGCGCAATTTCATCTTTCAGAGCTGCACGAAAGTTCTCTTCGGCATCGTTATAATAGCCAAGCATAAGGCTAATATTGCCAATTCCGTTTAAAGCCATCACATGATTTTTAGTACCAACAGGTGTATCCAATCCCGACCAAGTTTCGGCATAATGCAAAGCCTGATAATGATATTGCGAGGCTTCGTTGTGCGCACCTATACGCCTAAAATTAGTACCAAGGTTGTTTAGTGCTTGCACTATCTCGATGGTGTCGTTCAACTTTTTTGCTATTTCAAGACCTTGTTGATGACTGCTGATAGCATCAGAGAAACGAGCATTCTCTCTCTCACGCAATCCTAAATGTTTATAGACAAGCATTTTCCCAACTTCATTCTTCGCCTCGGTAAATTGTTGCAAAACTATTAGAAGAGAATCTTCGCTTCGGGTTTTATAAAGAGTTGAAGCAAGTTGTTTTTTATATTCAGTGTTGTTTTCTGTATGTTTTTCGGGCGAGGCACATTGAATTAATCCTGTAATCAAAACAAGTAGAATTACAATCTTTTCAGCAAGCAAATTTGTATGTTTGAGAGCGTGTCCTATCATTTTAAAGTGTTGTTTAAAGCCGTTTAGCTACTTTTAAAATAAACATCCTACGAATGCGCTTGTATGTTTTCAACATCTATTATTGGGATGCACCATTACTTTATATAGAGTCTTTGCAAGAAAACGCCAAATACTGCGTTATTCTTGTTTTTGAAACAGTCATTTACCAAAGTAAACTGACGTTGTCTTCTTCCTCCTTGCAAAGCAAAGACAAAGCGAGCTTTAGCTCTGCTCTTGCTTCGTTCGTCAGTTCCTTAATTTCAAAAACTTCGAAAGCCTTGTCCTTGTCATTTTCTTATCAAAGATACATAAATTAGTAGTTTTCTAGCAGACACTATATAGAGTATAGCAAATATAATGATATTTTTAAAACAAACGTCAATTATTCAAAAGAATAAACAATAGCAAAGTAAACTAATAATAGTTGAGTGCTTTAGGAGTAGTCTCCAACGCCTATCTCTATTTGGCAAGCTCACCATCTGCTAAAAAAAACAGAAAATAATAAAGCATAACCTCTCTTTTTAGAAATAGAATTACTATATTTATTTTTTAAAACAACAGACAATGAATTCAACTATCAATATTCTACATATCGAAACCGCCACAAAGGTTTGTTCATGTTCACTTTCGGTCGATGGAGAGATTGTGTTTAACAAAGAGAGCCATGAAGAGCAATCGCATGCAAAACTATTAGGGGTTTTCACCGAAGAGGCAATTCAATATTCCCGCAAACACAACGTAGCAGTGCATGCCATAGCCGTAAGCAGTGGTCCTGGCTCATACACAGGCTTGCGCATTGGCGTGTCGGAAGCCAAAGGCTTGGCTTTTGGATTAGATGCAAAGCTGATTGCTATCTCCACCTTAAAGCTGCTAGCTTCAATTGCTAGCAAACAGTTTGATACAGATGTTTTGCTATGCCCTATGATTGATGCCAGACGCATGGAGGTTTACACCTCAGTTTTCGATAGTTCGTTAAACATCATAGAGCCTACAACCGCCAAAATAATCGACAAAGAGAGTTTCCAACATCTTTTGTTAGGGCACAAAGTTGCATTTTTTGGCGATGGCGCTATCAAGTGTAAAGAGCTTATTACTCATCCCAATGCCATTTTTATATCAGATGTCCATCCATTGGCTTCGGGCATGGCACACTTAAGCCTCTCAGCATACCGTGCCCATGAGTTTGAAGATGTAGCCTATTTCGAGCCTTTCTATCTAAAGGATTTTGTGGCAACAAAGCCGAAGAACAAGGTTTTTTAATTCTACTATTGGCGAGATAATTGTCAATGGCTAATTGGTTAATGCTTTACTATCATCTTGAGTGCAACGAAAGATCCGTTCAATTATTATGCTAACCGCTCGTACTGATTTGATTACACTTCGGCTTCGCTAATGACCACATTTCGGCTTCTCCCTTAGCGCCTATTGAGAGGTATCGATAAGCCCACAAGGGTTGACATTATTATAATAACGCAACATCAGAGAGCTGACCCGAACCCCACAAGGGATGGCATTATAAAAGAGTGCGCTAGTTGTGGTTGTAGAGAAAATTCATGAATTTTCTCTACTGCTGACTGCTCATTCAATCGCTGGCGCAAGTCTCCAGACTTGTGCCTTGATGTATTGTAACAGCACTGGTCAGAGACCAGCGCTAGCGGTGATGTAACGGACAGGGCATAGTAGGATTATACCAGGTGGGGACAAGCCCCACCCCTACATTGCGAGGCGATGATACTGTGCAAAATGTTCAATCTTGGCAAATGTAGGGGCGAACCCTTGCGGTCGCCCGTTTTAATTTACCCACGCCACATACCTCTGGCTCGCGTAGCGAAACCTTTCTCTCCAACTTTTGTTTCTCGCAGAGACGGTAAGACGCTAAGTGTTGGCTATTTGTTCTTTCGTATTCATTTTAGCTTTAGCTCTTTATCTATGTTTGCATACTATTCTGTTTCCTGATGTTAGA
>CAZUHZ010000273.1:0-2849 GCA_964620895.1 uncultured Dysgonomonadaceae bacterium
ACAATTTTTGAAATGAAATTACCAACCGAATTTGGTAGTCGCTCAATTTAGGTTTCAATCATATCTTTGTTTTATGCTTGGTTTCTCCTATTTTGTGTAAAAATAGTATATAAAATTTTAATCGCAATGCTGTAAAGCCATCAGGTTGCATATTTATTGTAAATTTGCTTTTATTTGGTATCATTTATTTCTTTGATACTTTAATTTCTCTTCGATAGTCACACTATGATAGATACTTCAATATACGAAAATAAAACTGCTGTTTACTACACTTTGGGGTGTAAGTTGAATTTTGCCGAAACTTCTACAATTGGCAGACAGCTTACCGAAGCTGGAATTGTAAAAGCGCAAAAAGGACAACAGGCTGATATTTGTGTCATCAATACTTGTTCGGTCACGGATCTTGCAGATAAGAAATCTCGACAAGCCATCCGTAAAATGATTAAACAACATTCAAGTGCTATTGTTTTAGTAACTGGGTGTTATGCTCAGCTAAATCCTACAGAAATTGCGGATATAGAAGGGGTGGATTTGGTGTTGGGCTCCGATCAGAAGATGGATGTATTGAGCTATATCAATCAATTTGATAAAGGTAAGAATGGTATTGAGGGTAATGAAAAGGGCGAAGTGTTTATTACAAAAACAAATCATATAAAAAGGTTCACACCTTCGTGCTCGTCTGACGACCGAACGCGTCATTTTTTGAAAGTTCAAGATGGGTGCGACTACTATTGTACCTACTGCACCATTCCTTTTGCGCGTGGACGTAGCCGAAATGGCTCTATCAGCAGTTTAGTGGCACAAGCCAAAGAGGTAGCATCGAATGGAGGCAAAGAGATTGTGCTAACTGGCGTAAATATTGGCGACTTTGGCAAATCAACCAATGAGGCTTTTTTCGACCTAGTGAAAGCATTGGATGATGTGGAAGGGATTGAAAGATTTAGGATATCGTCGATTGAGCCAAACTTATTGACCGATGAAATAATTGAGTTCGTAGCCGCTTCTAAACGATTTATGCCTCACTTCCATATCCCTTTACAATCGGGTAGCGATGAGGTACTAAAAATGATGAAAAGAAAGTATGATACAGCATTGTTTGCTCACAAAGTAGAGAAAATAAAAGAGGTGCTGCCACATGCTTTTATTGGTGTAGATGTGATTGTGGGTGTTCGTGGTGAGACAGACAAGCACTTTGAAGATGCTAGAAGCTTTATTGAGTCATTGCCCATGTCGCAATTGCATGTATTCACCTATTCGGAACGTGCAGGTACAAAAGCATTAGAAATGGACAATCCCGTTGACCCACAAGTGAAGCACCAACGCAGTAAAGCCTTGCTAGATATATCGCAACAAAAGCTAACAATGTTTTACAATGAAAACAGAGACACTGCGCAGAAGGTTTTGTTTGAAAGTGCCAGGCATGAACATACAATGGTTGGATTTACCGAAAACTATGTAAAAGTGGCTACTCCATACAACGAATCGTTTGTAAACGAAATTGTGGATGTTGCAATTGGAGAGCTCGACCCCGAAACTATGACAATGAAAGCGCAATTAACTGCTACAAGAAATGAATAAAAAACCATTAGGTTACTACCTTATATATGGATTGCTAAAGCTGCATGCATTTTTGCCACTCAGGGTGCTGTATGTTTTTTCTGATATTCTTTATGTACTCACTTATCATATTGTGCGCTATAGAAGAAAGATGGTTAGAAAAAATTTGACCAACTCTTTCCCTGAGAAAACCAAACATGAAATTGTAAACATTGAGAAACAGTTTTATCATCACTTTTGCGATTATTTCTTCGAAACTATTAAGCTGTTGCATATTTCGGATGAGGAGATGAGGAGGCGCATGGAGTTTCATGGACACGAAGCTTTAGGCGAAGTTATGAAAGACAACAGATCATGTATTTTATACTTGGGTCACTATGGTAACTGGGAGTGGGTAACATCTATAGGTTTACATTTGCCTGAAGAGATGGTGAAAGCACAGATATACCAACTTATAAGTAGTAAATCTTTTGATGAGATTTTCAAGAAAATACGCACTCGTTTCAATTCGCTTAATATTGAACGCAAAGAGACCATGCGGACTATAATAAAACTGCGCAACGAAAAGCAACAGGTTATATACGGATTCATCTCAGACCAACGCCCACCAAGATACTACGATCAGTATTGGACTACTTTTCTGAATCAAGACTCACTCTTTCTTACAGGTACTGAGCGTATTGCACGTCAAGCTAAGTATGCTGTGGCATATTTGGATGTTCAAAAAACAAAACGAGGACACTACAAAGGTACATTCTCTGTTATTTCGCCCGATGCATCGCAAGAGCCAGAGTTGGCTATAACAGAGATGTATGTGCGAAAATTGGAGAAAACTATTTTACGCAATCCTGCTTACTACTTGTGGTCGCACAACCGTTGGAAATTTGCGAAAAAGAGAGAATTGGAGACAAAATCGGAACAATGAAAAAAATATCGGTAGTTATATTAAATTGGAACGGTGCGGAACTATTGAAGAAGTTTCTTCCCACAGTGTTGAGTCATACCGAGTCGGAAGATTGTGAAGTGGTAGTGGTTGACAATGCTTCTTCGGACAATTCTGTGGAGGTGATGAAACAACAATTCCACGATGTGAAACTTGTTCTGTTGGACAAAAACTATGGTTTTGCTGAAGGCTACAATAGGGCGCTACAACAGGTTGACTCAAAGTATGTGGTGCTTCTAAATTCTGATGTAGAGACATCGCCCAACTGGCTCAACCCAATGATAGAACATTTAGAAAAGAATAAAGATACGGTTGCTGTGCAACCAAAGATTCTTTCGTATGCCAACAA
>CAZUHZ010000274.1:0-1326 GCA_964620895.1 uncultured Dysgonomonadaceae bacterium
TTAAGCAATAAGTGTGCTTTTTAAAGGATGTGAGTGTTGTTTTTTGTAAAATGGTTATTGCTGAAGAAGCTTCACGATGGTCTTCTCCATTTTTTCGGGTTTTGTTGTTGGAGCAAATCGTTTGACAGGAACTCCTTGACTATTGATGATGAACTTGGTGAAGTTCCATTTTATTTTGCTGCCTAATATACCTCCCGAAAGCTTTGATTTCAAGAACTTGAAGATTGGATGTGCGCCTTTACCATTCACTTCTATTTTCTCAAATAGAGGGAAGGTAACTCCGTAGTTTATTTGACAAAACTCCTCTATTTCGGTGGATGTGCCCGACTCTTGATTGGCAAACTGGTTGCAGGGGAAGCCCAAGATAACTAATCCTTGGTCTTTGTATTTCTGATAGAGTGCTTCCAATCCTTCGTATTGAGGGGTTAATCCGCATTTGCTAGCCGTGTTTACCACTACCACTGTTTTGCCTTGGTACTCTTTCATGCTTATAGTATCGCCTTTTAAATTGGTGGCTTCAAAATCGTAGAAAGTTTTCATGTATTTTATTTTTTTGTTATCGATTTGTTTAGATATAACGCTAAACGAATAGCTCTGGTTCTTTTCTCTCTTCAAATTGTTCTTCTAGTTCTCGTTTATGCCTTAAATAGTCTATATCATCGAAATACTTCGATTGTGTGGGGCATAGCTTTATGCAGGCTCCACATTTGATGCATATACCAACTATTGCTTTTACATTATTGTAAGGAATTGAGCCCACAGGACACACTTCGGAGCATATTTTGCAGTCGATGCAAGTCTCATCAGTTTTGGGTATAACTCTTCTTATATCTACCGATTCGTCATCGTCGTTTTTTGGCTTGTAGTAGGGTCTGTAGGGTCTGTTGCCATTTATTTTTGCTGCGCTATGATTGTTGTTTCCGATTTTTGTATATAATTTGTCGGCAAACTTCCTGACTATTGTTAGATCTTTATTATCGGGACGCTCTTTGCCCAATGTGTACGAAAAACTGTGCTCGCCTATAAAAGCTCCACCAGCTATCACATTAAATCCATTTTTAATCAATATGTCATTCAACTCTAGCAAGGCATCATCATAATCTCTATTCCCATATAGTACTGTGGGTATGGCTATTGTGTTATCACCTTTTATAGAGTTTAAATAACTTAGTAAGATATTGGGAACTCTACCTGCATAAACAGGCACACCTATCAAAAGAATATCATTGGACTCAAAATTTTGACCACTCTCTCGCTGCTTTGGCAGAGTGAAGTCGATGGTAATTCCACGCTCCAAACCTTTTGTATCAACAAGTCTTTTTCCAA
>CAZUHZ010000274.1:1426-2839 GCA_964620895.1 uncultured Dysgonomonadaceae bacterium
TTTTTTGAGCCACTAAGTGCATCATAATTTTAGAAGAGGCAATATAGTCATAATTTCTTTTTCAATGATAAAATTCTCATCATCATATTTGTTTATTTTGGGTTGGGGTATAATAAAAAAACAACCATAAAGCTTCATCGTTTTGAAGCTTTATGGTTATTTCTTTTTTTGATTAGTTGGTTATTTAAATGTCCATTTTACTAATCCTAAATCACCTACTTGCATCTCTATGACAAGATTAACAATGCTATTTTCAATTACTTTATAAGCAGTAATATTATCCAATGTCAAGGTTTTTCCATCATCTGCCAACTTCCAAGTTCCTGCTTTTGTAACATCGCAATTGTCTTTGATAACATAAGAACCATCTAATTTGAAATCCCATTTTGAACCCATTTCACAATTAGCAGCGATGTTTACACCAGCTACAGTTTTAGTTTTCAAAGTCCAATTCCTTACAATCATGTTGGTTTCAGTCGTTTCCTTTTCACAGGATGTGAAAACAAATCCAGCAATTACACAAATAACAAACGCTAATAAACCCAATCTTTTTTTCATCTCTTTTTTTTAATTGTTCGTAAAATTTATACACGTAAAAGTAAGCTTTACATAGCTGCTTATGTTACACAATTAAACTTAAGAGTTACATCATTCACACTTATCTGAAACAGATTTGCAGTGCTTTAGAGGGTTGTTGATGTCATTTTGAAATAGTGAGAGTTAGCGTAAAACCTGCTAATTTCCCATTCGAGCAATTTCTCTGAATAGCTCAAGGTGAGTTTCTGTTGAAGCAAATGGGTTATCTTTTTCGTAATAGTTTTTATTGGCTGAGTTTTTTACAACAATAGTGTTTGTGGTTGGGTTGATATAAATATACTGATTGAAAACACCCATAGCAAGGAATTCCCCTTCACTGCCATCGGTTATCCACCATTGATATCCGTAGCCCATTCCAGGGTCGGATGAGTTTTCGCTTTCTGGTTGGAGGTGCTCTTCTGATGCAGCAACCGATGCTTCGAACCATGATGCAGGAACAATCTGTTTTCCATTCCAGTTTCCTTTGTTTAGATATAGGCGACCTATCTTGGCATAATCTCGTAAACAAGCATTGATGCCACCAAGAGCCATCTCCATTCCGTGACCATCTACCAACCAGTAGGCATCGAATTCTGTGCCAAGAGGTTTCCACAACTTCTCTTCGAGATAGTTGGTAAGACTTCTGCCTGTTGCCTCCACTAGTATCATTCCCAATACATGGGTGTCCATGCTAACATACTTGTTGTAAGTGCCTGGTGTACGTTCATTTACCATATTGGCAGTAAATTCATCTTGCGATTCTCCAAATACAAAGCCTACCCAATATTGCTGAATATCTGATTGTGGGTCGCTATAGGTTTCGTCAAATTTGATGCC
>CAZUHZ010000275.1:0-2832 GCA_964620895.1 uncultured Dysgonomonadaceae bacterium
CGTTTTCGACTCGAGTCGAAAACGATTTCAACGCATGATTTCCATTTTGTTTTGAATCGAAAGCATTTTCATGACTTGTTTGCCATTTTGTTTTGAATCGAAATCGCATTTCACTCTTGTTTGTCGTTTTGTTTTGAATCGAAAGCACATTCCACCCTTGTTTTTCATTTCGACTCCAGTCGATTTGAATTTCAAGGCATGAATGTCGTTTTGTTTGGAGTGGACGAGAAATTACTAACAATGTGGGGTCGGCACAGAAACTTATCTGCAATAGCCTTTACTTTCACTTAAAAAAAGGGAAAGCAATGATAGATAGAAAACTATCTCTGTTTCAACAATCGAATGAAAGTTACCTTACAACTCCATACAGAGTTGATATATCTTAGTATATCAACTCAAAATTATCAACCAATAGTTTGCTGCCTGGTGCACCAATAAAATAGTCGCCCATATAGCTAGAAGTAAATACTACAAACATGTGTGTTGGCTTATCAATAGTTATATCGCCCCAAGTAACTTTTGGCATTTGGTTTGGATCTGTTGCTGATATATCTCCATCATGACCATATTTCAACACATACTTTGCATGCTCTTCCACACCTTCGGGTGCTTGTCCGTTGGTCGCATACTTAATATCTACTTCTTGTGTCTTCCACTCCTCTTGTGTTTCCTTACTTCTATACCAACCAACACCCAATCGTTTCACATCATCACCTTCTCTTTTTTCAAGTATAAGGTACATATCCATGGCATCTTCACCCTCAACGGGGTTTAATCTACCATTCATCAACCCTTCTGCGGGCATATATTTGAAGTCAACCTTAAAGGCTATTGGTGTTTGTGTATAGGGAATACCAAAAACTGGACGTGCATTTATAAGATTTCCTCTTTCGAATTTTCCAGTAAATATATTTCCAGCAGCAACTCCTTTGTAACCTCCCAAAGCACTTGATGCTAAACTTCCCATGTTGGTTGTTGTGAGCTCGGCTGCATAATTTCCTTCAGACATTTTATAAGGCTTAGAAGGCACATCACTCACTTGCCCCAACCCCATGGCAAATGCAGCACCTTCATTTCCAGTACCCCATACTTTATTGTCTTTATCTATACCTATATCGATGTATTTTGTAGTACCTGTCTCATCTTCGTACCACGAGTCAAAATTGCTATTGGGAATTTGCATGTTGCCCGAGCCACCGCGTTGCACTGTCACACAATACACCCTTGTGCTACCATCCTCGGCTGTAACAGTATAATCAACAGGTTCAGAAAAATCTTTCTCTTCACCCACAGTTGGACTAACAGTTGCATAATCAGATATCTTAATGGTTGAAGCACTTAATCTTGAGAGCTTAATTAGATAAACATCATCAGGTATAGTCACATAAATGGAGTCATCTTTTATGTGAGTGGAGCCCATTTGTCCTTCAATCTGAAAAATGAGTATTTCTTTCTCTGCAAGCTTTCCAAAATAATCTCTCGTAGAACAGCTCGTTATTATTAATCCTATCAGGAATAGGAAACCTATTATCTTTTTATTCATCATTCTCTGTTTTTAGAAATAATATGAGAAGCCAAACCCTATTTTCAACAAGTCGAACTTGAGGTTTAAGTCTGTAGATTTATTAGTTGAGTCTTTCTTGCGATTGCTTTCAGAAGGGGGATTGTTTTGGGGATACTGATAACTAACATCTTCTTTGAAGTGCGAAAACCCTAGAATGCCCATATTCAAATCGAAAGCAAAGTCATCTGTAAGGAAGACAAGAATACCAGGTCTTATACTCACCCCAACACTATGTTTCACAGCATAATTGCGTTCCAAAATATCGCCAATATATGTTTCCGATGGTCCACTCTTGTATCCATAAAACAATTCGGTTTGATTGGTTGCATAAAAAACATTGTTGGATGAAATGGGAATATGATTTTTGATAAACCCTAAAACTCCATAGTTTCTGCTAAAATTGCGGATTTTTCGAGTATATGAATTGTCAAGTAAGTTAGCTACTAAGTCAGCTTTATTCTCTCCGTATTGAAGTCCTAAACCAACACTCACGTTTTCTTTATAGAAATACGATCCTTCCAATCGAAGATTGAATGCACGTTGATCAAAATCTTCTACATCAACTACCAATAAGTCAACATCGGAGTAGTTGTTGGACTTAGCCGATAAGGTTCCACCCAGCAACCAAGTGCCTTTTGTCAATCTCTTGCCCGCTGCATGTGCTACAGGCACAAGAATAGAATCTCGCTTGTTAGTCAATAGCTCTAAACTGTTCTTGCCAAATGATTGTGAATGAGCAATTGACAATGCCCCCATTAGCAGAATGAGTAAATATTTTTTCATGCTTTTTTTAATTTTAAATGCAAAGTTAAACAATGAGCAGACTTATACTCATTGTATATACTTAAATTGTCTAAAGATTTTACAGAACTCAATTTCCTCAACATAGAAAGTCAATTGCGACAAAAAGAAACCCTAAAATTTGCTTAACTAAAAGAAAAGAACGTTTATCCACGCAACGTTTGTCATTAATGTCCATCTATTATACTGAGTAAAGAAATTACTCTGAAAACAATAAATTATTAATTCATTAAAAAACAATTATGAAAAAAGTTTTATTCGCATTGGCTATTTTGCCATTGCTAGCATTTGTAAGTTGCTCAAGCGACGATGACGAAACTCCTGATGTATCTGACATTGATTTTGCTCACAACATTGAACTGCTTTATGGTAAGTGGCGTGCTACTGGTGTAGAGGGTGTAGGTGAAGATGTTATTGACTTGACACAACCTCCGTTTGACGAAATGGTTCCAGCTACTTATGTAACT
>CAZUHZ010000276.1:0-2814 GCA_964620895.1 uncultured Dysgonomonadaceae bacterium
ATATTTTAATTTATCTCTTGTGGAGTTGAATTTAACTTCAACAAAATCAGAATTTGGGTCAATCTTATAAGACCGACTTTGCAATCCTTTTCTTTGTATTATTTCTTTCATTATATTGTAAAAAAATGTATCTAACGAGTTATCAACGTTACAATAGTCTTAATCTCGGCTCGGGCGCTTTTGCAACCCATCTGTCGCATAACGATATTTCTCTTTTTATATTTTTTTGCTTCGCAACATTCACCCTGTGAAATTTATTCACTATTTCACAGGGCAGGCCGATTTGGAAATCGGCGCGAGCGGTATTTTTCTGATTCGCAGCATCATCCAAGCAACCATTCTTCTAAAAATAATACCCCACCGACAAATTAGCTGTCCACATTTTAACTGTCGGTTCGCCTATACCCATAAAATGAACTGCTGACATATTGTTTAAGACCTGACGAAAGCCTACTCCTACCATAAACTGATTTATCTCTATACCTCCTTCGACTGCCACACCTGAACTAAAGCGATGCTGCGCATACACATTATCTTCTTCGTCACCCATTATTTGGACTTGATGCTCAAACAAGCTCCATTTTAATTTCAGAGACTCTCCTGCACCACTCAATTTTAAATGCTGATTAGCTTCAGGTGAATAGGAGGCAAATCCACCTCCCATTAGATAAAGTTTCATATTGTTTGCTAAGTTGAATTTCGTTTTCAGATACAAAGGCATTTGAAAAGTATTCATATTCACATATCCTTCCAGTATGACTTCATCGGCAAAGCCTGTACCTTCTTTATATTTGTCGCCATCGAAATTGGCACCGCTATTGACGAACATTAATTCCGTTTGCAACCCAAAGTGTTGACTAAACATATACTCAGCCATCAATCCTGCATGAAAACCAATGCGAGGCTTATAAATTTCAACCTCCACACTTTGTATGGTCATATCAAGAGTAGAAAGATTGGCTCCTCCCTTAGCTCCAAATCTAAATTGGGCGTGCGATGTAGTTATTACTAACATCATCAACAAAACAGTTGCTATTCCTTTTTTCATATTTTGTATCGATTAATCTATGACAATTACCAAGAGCGGAAACTCAGATATAGAGACACTCCTATGTTTGATAAACCAATTACCTGATCTGCTTTTACATTTTGTCCATTAATAGTAAGAGATTCAATAGATCCTCCTGTTGATGATAACTTAATACCCAGTCCCAATGTATTACTCATTTTATATTCACCTGCTAATGATATGTTTGTTCCGAGACCTGTTTGTGTACCATTCACCTCAACTCCGTTTATAGTCATATTATCAGCATAGAAAATTGGACCTAAACCTATTGTGCCTATCAAAAGAAACTTGTCTGTCTCATGTCTTAAAGCATAAGTTGGGCCTATATATATAATGCGTTGGGTTTCGTCATAGCTACGAATAGGTCCATCGAAATCGGGTATAGTAAAACCACTTCCTGAAGTAGAAAACGAACTCATATTGGCATTCAGTCCAAGTCCCCAAGTTCTTTTAAAGAAATATTGAGCATCGGCATCAATCGTAAATCCGTTTCGCAACTTTTTATTCATATCGTCAATTACTTGATCATTTGTTCTTTCAACTGTGCCAACTCTGTAGGCATATCCGCCACCTACTGCAAAACGAAAGTCTTTGTATTTAATATCCTCCTGATACTCTACTGCATGCTGTGGTGTAGCATCGGTAATTTGAGAAAAGGCAGGTAAACAGAACAAAGTGGTAACTGCCACAATAACAATAGAAATGATGTTTGTTTTCATAATTAATTGTTTTATTAGTTTTTAATTTGATGATTTTATTTAAGTTATATATTCTATTATTCCAGATTAGCTGATTTCCATTACCAAGTACGAAAGCTCAAAAACAGTGAAGCCATAAAATGAGAAACACTAATACGCTCATCAGCTTTAATGGTTTGCCCTTCAAACTTCATAGAACCTATGCTTCCTACAGTGCAAGCTAACTTGAGACCCAATCCCAAATTGCTGCTCATCTTATATTCGCCCGATAATGCTGCATTTGCTCCAATTGTTGTTTTTGTTGCATTTGCTTCTATACTGCTAACGAACATTTTATCCCAAATAAATATAGGACCTACACCAAGTGAGGTGATTAATAGGAATTTATCTGTTTCGCTCCTTGTTACATAAGTTGGACCAATGTATAAAATTCTCTCTCTTTCATCTAATCGTATCCATGGACTCCATGAATCTCCCTTAACAGTATATCCTCCCACACTCCCTGTTGTGGCAACTAAGTTGGCATTTAATCCAACACCCCATTTTTCCTTAAAGAAGTATTGTACATCTCCATCAAAAGCGAATCCCTGACGCAAACTCTTGTTCAATTCATCAATAAGGTAATTGTAAGTCTTTTGATTAGCGCCAAGCCTGTGACCATAGCCCACACCTACTGCAAAACGAAAGTCATTGTACTTAATATCTTCCTGATATTCCACCTCATGTTGTGAAGCAGCATCAGTGGTTTGAGCAAAAACTGGTAAACAAAACAGAGTGGCCATTATCACAATAATTATAGAGACGATTGTTGTTTTCATAAAATATTGTTTCAGTTATAATTGTATATTATTTCTTTTTCTTTTTCTTTTGTATCTTCGCTGGCGCAAGTCTCTGACTTGTGCCTCAAGGGTAGAAAATGATTAATTAATTATTAGCAATAGAATCTTTTCAAAGTCTATTTAGTTATTAAAATGATTTATTATTTTTCCTTCTTTTTCTTTCTAATCTCCACCACCTTTGGGCGAATGGTATCGTTGGTAGCTTCTT
>CAZUHZ010000277.1:0-2802 GCA_964620895.1 uncultured Dysgonomonadaceae bacterium
CCCCTGATTATGAGTCAGGTGCTCTAACCAACTGAGCTATGGGACCTGATTCGATAGTTCGCTATCGAAAGCGGTTGCAATATTACTATATTTTTCGATAACTACAAAATATTTTTGCCGTGTATGTTGTAAAAAGTTGAAAAAACCCTCTTTTCCAGGCAAAATAAGCTTTATGGGCTTACCTTACGATAGTTTTATGGTTCTATCCAATCTCCATGTTCTTTGATAAGGGCAATTAATCTTTCTACAGCTTCCTCTTCTGGAATGTTTTTTTCAATGCACACTTTCTTCTTATAGAGCGATATTTTTCCTGGAGCTGCGCCTACGTATCCATAGTCGGCATCGGCCATTTCGCCCGGTCCGTTTACTATGCAACCCATCACCCCAATTTTTAGTGTTTTGAGATGCGAGAACGACTCTTTTATCTTTGCTACGGTATCTTGCAAGTTAAACAATGTTCGCCCACAACCAGGGCATGAGATAAACTCAGTTTTGCTGGTTCTTACTCTTGCAGCTTGTAATATGCCAAACATATAGGCATCGACATCTGTAGCGGAAATTGACCCATCATTCGACATCATAATGCCGTTTCCAAATCCATCTAATAGTACTGCACCAAAATCTACACTTGCTTTTACTTGCAAATCCTCAGCTTCGTTTTCGCTATACGAGCGATGCAACACTACTGGTATTGTACAGTCATGTTTCAATAGTTGATGCATAAATGCACGTTGTTCTCCCACTCCATTGATGTGAGAGGTGGTGAGGATAATAACTGTATTGGTGAGTTGTGTCAACTTCTCAAGCAATCTATCTTTTATCAAATCAAGATAAGATAATTGCAAGAACTTCAACTTGCTAGGGCATGCTGTGAGAGCTTCCAATTCCTCAACAGTAAATAGCGGATATTGGTCTATCTGGTTTGTCCACGACTGATAGTCGAGAATCAACTTCATGCCTTTAGGTAAATTGGCAGGGATGTCACTCCCTACATAAACATAGTCGGGTATAAAATGGGGATTGATAGCTGCGCCATTGTTTTTGGTTCTATCGGTAATAACAACTGGTAGGTTGTCGCCCCCAATATTTCTTATTGGGTGAGTAGTACGTTTATCGGTTGAGAAAAACGAAAAGTTGCTACTTGCGTCCGCTTCAATAGGTGTGTGACCTTGGCGAAGAGAAATATAGTTGACCAACTTGTGGGCAACTGGTAGCTCGCATTCTGGGTCTTCGCTGAGCGATACACGAATGGTATCGCCAATACCATCCGAGAGTAATGCGCCTATGCCTACAGCCGATTTGATACGCCCATCTTCGCCTCCCCCTGCTTCGGTAACACCTAGATGTAAAGGGAAATGCATATCTTCGGCATCCATACGGTTTATGAGCAATCGAACTGATTTGGTCATCAACAGCGTATTAGACGATTTTAGAGAAATTACAATATCGGTAAAATCGTGAGCCAATGCTATCCTTAGGTATTCCATGCACGACTCTACCATGCCTTCTGGGGTGTCGCCAAAGCGACTCATTATTCGCTCTGAAAGCGAGCCATGATTAACACCAATGCGCACAGCAGTGCCATGTTTTTTGCATATATCGAGGAATGGGACGAACCGCTCTTCTATCTTCTTCAACTCTTGTGCAAACTCATCATCGGTATATTCTGCACTATCTGAGGGTCTTGTGATGATTGCAAAATTGCCAGGATTGATACGTACTTTTTCTACATACTTGGCGGCAGCAATAGCTGCTTTGGGATTGAAATGGATGTCGGCTGACAGAGGTACATTGTAACCTTTGTCGCGCAAGGCTTTGTGAATATTTTGCAGGTTTTCTGAGTGCTTCACCCCTTGAGCTGTCAATCTAATCAATTCGCCACCTGCTTCCATGATTCGTTCACATTGTGCCACGCTAGCTTCAGTATCGAGGGTGTCGGTGTTTGTCATTGTTTGTACAAGCACAGGGTAGTTGCTACCCACAGCAATGTTGCCTATCTGCACTTTGTGAGCCTGGCGCCGCTTATAGTTAAAGTAGTTCATTCTGTTTCTTCTCTTCTCAATATTGGTTTTTTTTATTATCGCTTCAAAGGTAGTATTTCTATCCAATATCCATCGGGGTCGTTTATAAAATATAGTCCCATAGCTTCGTTTTCGTAACAAACCCAGCCATTCTTTTTGTGATACTCGCGTATTTCGTCGTAATCATTTTCTACTCGCATACATAGGTGTTGTTCATTGTCGCCAAGATTGTAGGGTCTGTCCCAATCTCTCAACCAAGTGAGCTCAAGGGTAAAACCTGTTGTTTCTTCGCCAATATAAACCAAGGTAAAAGAACCATCTGAAGCATCTTTCCTTCTCACCTCTTTCAAACCTAATGCTTTTTCGTAGAAGTCGAGACTTTTTTGAAGGTCAACTACGTTTATATTATAATGATCGAATCTGCTTTTAATTTCCATATTTGTTTTGTTTTTTATTGTGTTGATTATTTTATTTTGAATGATTGTACCTTATGATCCAACTTAAGTAACTTAGTTTTAGCTTTAAGCGCAATTGGTTCAAATTGTTGTATTAGCTCATAGTTATCGCCAAAGTGAAGTGGAAGAAAGTTTTTGGTCTTTATTTTATTCACAAATTGCTCTCCTCCACGCATAAAGTCTTTGCCTAATCGGGGATCGAGAGGAAACATGGCAACATCTAGCTTTTTCACCTCTTCCGACAATAGCTCTAGTTCACAAATATACTGATTTTCGAAAACAAAAGACTCATCAATGGGCACTTCTTCGTTCCAGTGCCAATTGTT
>CAZUHZ010000278.1:0-2770 GCA_964620895.1 uncultured Dysgonomonadaceae bacterium
GGCACAGCCACAATTGCTACCAAAATAACAGAGAGCGCTACACGATTGGCAGCGTAAAATGTAGTTTTGCTAAACAGCAATTTATAAAACCCATAAAACAGGGCTGTAGTAATAGTAGCACGAAGCAGATAATATAAAAATTGTTCCATAGCCATTTGTTTTAAATGATGGTGAGTTACTTGTTTTTCTCTACTTCGTCCAGCAAACTTCGTATTTCATCTACCGAAATGTTTTCATCCTTTATCAACGATGATACTACACTGAGGTATGAATTGTCGAAATACCTTTTCACAACATTCTTAAGCGTTCGGTTGCTATACTCATCTTCGCTCACTATGGCAAAGTATCGATAGGTAGTGCCGAAGGTATCGTGAGACAAAAAACCTTTCTCTTCAAGTGCACGCACATAAGTGGACAAGGTGTTGATATGTGGCTTTGGCTCGGGATACATCTCCACAAGCTCTTTCACAAACAGCGCCTCGTTGTCCCAAAAATAGCGCATCACCTCTTCTTCTTTAGCGGTAAGTTTATTCATTTTATATTCTATTTTTGTAATTACACTACAAATGTAACTAAAGTTTTTAGTTTGCCAACTATAAAGAGTAGTTTTTAAACTAAAACTTTTAGTTTGAGTGTAGATTATCATATTAAAACATCTATAATCTTCGAATTATCCATTATAAAAGACTCATCCCGCCAAAGAGGGACTGGCAGATACTAAATAGAGCTGTTTTATTACACATACTGTCTCAAATCATATAGAGAAAGGATTTTTCTATCGCTAAAGAGAGTATAATAATTGCCTGTTTTGATAGACGAGGTTTCATTTTTCTCTTTTTCTTGATTGTTTATAAACGAATAGTGTTTGTGTTTACTATTTTTGTTATTTTTGTCATCAAGAATTAATGATATTGAATTAACGTATAAGAATAAGACAATTCACTTATTCATCAAGAAAAAGAACAAGCCTATATTCATTTGTGCCTCTCATGCAATTAGTTAACGTATAATTTGCAAAAGCTTCAAGAAAGCTTATTGCAAACTACATAAATAGAAACTTACACACTCTTAAAGAGTATCAACTAACCATCTTAATTATTATCAAACAAAATGAAAACAAAAACATTCTTATTTAGCACACTTTTTATTTTTGCAACCACCTTATGCTGGGCACAAAACGTGCCAGAGGTAATGGAAATGAAACCCGAAATGACGGAAGTTTGGGAGCCTGAAGTACCTGTTATTACACCAGGTGAAAAGTATGGCGATGCGCCATCGGATGCGATTATTTTATTTAAAGATGGTTACATGAATGAATGGACAAATGATAAAGGCGATTTACCAGAATGGACTGTTGAAAATGGGGTATTAACGGTTGGTCCATCACAGATAAAAACTAAGCGAAAATTTGGTTCGGTACAATTGCATATCGAATGGCGCTCTCCATCGGTAGTGAAGGGAGAAAGTCAAGGACGTGGCAATAGTGGAGTTTTCTTTTCGGATGGCCGCTACGAAGTGCAAATTCTGGACAGCTACAACAACAGAACTTACCGAAATGGGCAAGCTGGAAGTGTTTACAAACAACATGCACCGCTAGTAAATGCAAGCAAAAAGCCAGGCGAATGGCAAACGTATGATATTATATTTATGCAACCTCATTTCAATGAAGATGACACATATCTTGTTCCTCCAAGAATTACTGTTTTTCACAATGGTGTTTTAGTACAAAACAGTGTGGAATTGCGTGGACCAACCCTATACATTGGGATGCCAGAATATAGTATTGAAAAACATGGTCCGGGTTCAATCATGCTGCAAAATCATGGTGATAAGGTTAGTTATAGAAATATTTGGGTGAGAGAGCTGGAAAACTAAAAAAAGAAACTTATTTTGTATTTTACGTAGAGATAGGCCAAAACCTATCTCTATTGTTATTAAAAAAGTTTATCGTCTGCTTTTTTTTGATTTGCAACAGACAGTTTACACATTCAGTAGTAAAACGATGTGTTTTTAATTAAAACCTCAGTTATAAATGATTACTACAAATATCTCTTCACACTACCGCCTTTCAAATTGAAGTAATTATTGCAAATTAGGTTACACTTAATAAGCAGAATGAGCTTTTGGGAGTCAGAAGTCAAATCCACCACGCAGGATTCGACAATCATGACATAAAACTCAAATCTTGGGTGCAGGATTCGGCAATCATGAGATGAAACTCAAATCTTGGATGCAGGATTCGGCAATCATGGCATGAAACTCAAATCTTGAGCGCAGGATTCAACAATTATGACATGAAACTCAAATCTACCACGGTGGATTCAACAATCATGGCATGAAATTCAAATCCACCATGGAGAATTCAACAATCAACCCATAAAACTCAAATCCTATGAGTCAGAAAGAACTTTCATCTCAATAAAAGTAACGTACAATAAAAAAACAGAAATAACCTGCAAGGTTGTGTAGTAGAGATACGATTAGCTGTGTATAGGCATTCAGCCTTGGAGTAGAATGGAAGAATTTAATACAAAATATTACTTCAAGGAATTAAAGATTATTCTTATCAGTGCTTTTCTGTGTCCTATTTCATCAAGGACATATAGCAATACGTTCATACAACCCGAACAAAGGCATTAAACAACACCTTACAACTAATAACAAGCTATCTAATAACACCCCTCATAACTGAAAGCTTTGAGTACAAGCAGATTATTACAAACTCTTATTCACCGTATCAATATACTTTAGAATCTCCTCTTTGCCCATA
>CAZUHZ010000279.1:0-2700 GCA_964620895.1 uncultured Dysgonomonadaceae bacterium
TGCACCATGGCACTTAACGGACTAATCAACAAAGGTGTTCCCGAAGACTGGGCTGTACATAAGATGGGACATGAACTAACAGCATTTTTCGGAATTGATCATGCACGTACACTTGCCATCATAGCACCCAGCCATTACCGACACAACTTTGAAACTAAAAAAGCCAAATTGGCTCAATACGCTGAACGTATTTGGAATATTAAAGAAGGTAGTGAGGAGGAAAAAGCAACTGCTGGAATAGAAAAAACAGAAGAGTTCTTCCATTCTTTGGGTATTAAAACCAAACTTTCAGAGTACACAGACAACTATTCGGAAACAGCTGAAAAAGTATCAAAACGTTTCGCTGAACGCAGATGGATAGGTCTGGGTGAGAATAGATCTTTGAAACCAGAAGATGTTGAGACGATTATTAAAATGAGCTATTAAAATTAACAAAGTATACAATAAAGAAGAAATACTATAACAATCAAAAAGAGACGTACCAAAGTGGACTCACTTTGGTGCGCTTTTTATTAAAACTAAATAAACAATTTATCAAACTATATATGTCTAAATCATTACTTTACTCTCCATTTAAATTAAAAGGACTTACAATTCCAAACAGAATAGCTGTTTCACCAATGTGTATGCACATTAGCAAAGATGGTATAGCCAACGATTGGCATTTAGTACATCTTGGATCACGTGCTATTGGTGGTGCAGGTCTTATATTAACAGAGGCCATAGCCGTAACACCCGAAGGTAGAATTACTCCTGACGATTTAGGATTATGGTCAGACGATCACATTGCACCACTAAAACGTATCACAACATTTATTCGTGAACAAGGCTCTAAATCAGGTATTCAATTGGCTCACGCAGGTCGCAAAGCCAGCAGGAGAGCTTCTTGGCAAGGAGGCAGCCAAGTGGAATTTAACAAAGGAGGTTGGCAAACAGTTGCACCCTCTCCTATACCATTTTACGAAAATGATATTACTCCTACACAACTAACAATTGATGATATTCAACAAGTCATTAAATCTTTTACAGAAGCTGCCCAACGTTCGATAGAAGCAGGATTCGACACCATAGAAATTCATGCTGCTCATGGTTATTTACTCAATCAATTTATATCGCCACTCACCAATAAGAGAAACGATGAATATGGTGGCAGTTTTGAAAATCGAACCCGATTAGTGTGTGAGGTAACCCAAGCAATACGAAAAATTATTCCTGAAGAAATGCCTTTGTTGGTACGCATTTCAGCAGTTGAGTGGGCTGAAGGAGGACACACCATTGAAGATTCAATTAATGTAGCTAAACTTCTGAAAGAGAACGGAGCAGACCTCATTGATTGTTCGTCGGGGGCAGTTGTAAAGGAGCAGCGTATCATTGTTGAGAAAAATTATCAAGTTCCCTTTGCTGCGCGTATAAAGAAAGAAGCAAATATTGCAACAGGAGCAGTAGGCTTGATAACAGATGCAATGCAAGCAGAAGAGATATTAAAAGAAGGCAGTGCCGATATCATTCTCCTTGGTAGAGAAATGTTGCGCAATCCTTATTTTGCACTGAGGGAGGCAAGTAAATTGAATGAAGATGTGGATTGGCCTGAACAATATGGGGGAGCAAAAATATAAAACTATAGTGTTTTAAACCCTAACTCCGCTCCATTAGGTAGTCTATTTTCAGCTTTTCTAAAAGATCTCTTGTTTTTTTGGTTGTTTCTGCAGTTTTCCATTGATCGTTGATTTTGACTTTGGATATACTTTTAGATATTTCAATAATGTCTTTTGGGGAATACTTGCTAAGCTGTTTTGCCTGGATAAGTTTTTGGTATAATCTATAGTACGCTATCATTGCGATAAAATTAGCCATGAGCCAACCCTCGAGTACTATTCTGTTTTGCATATACATACGGTCGGCTTTCAAGAAGTTCTTGTAGGAATCGAACATCACCTCTATTTCGTTTCGCTGTTTGTATTTTTCGTATAACTCTTGGGGTTCTACATCGGTATTGGTTGTAAAGGTAAGAGTGCCGAATGTATTTAACTTTTTATCAAACCCTTCTCTGGTGTATTCTTCTGGGTGTGTTTCCATTCGCAAAATGTAGTCCCGCTCTTCTTCTGTTCGAAGCTTTTCATCTAAAAATGTTATAAACTTCTGTTTATCTTTTTGGTAGGAGTAATACCAAATTACACGATTTTCGTAAATGAAAAACTGAGATCTTTTCTTGAAATCACCTTGTTGAAGAGGTGTGAAGTCTATCAGTTTATTGTTACGATAGAGCGGAATAATGTATTTTAGTTTGTTATTGTTTAAGGTTTTGACATTTGTCTGGCTGTAAAAACCTTTGTCTGCAATAAATATCACATTTTCTACATTCATCTCTTCCACGCATAACTTCATTGTACTTACATCGGTGATGTTTCCATTTATCAAGCGATAATAAACGGGTTGTTTCAGTGCCGAAGAAAACATGTACATAAGACGTATCTGCTCATCGAAGTTTTTAGCAGGATTATATCCGATGGCATTCACATTTAACAAATTGGAGGTGGTAGTTATGTGAGTAGAATCTATCATTATATATTCTTGAAGCGAGCTCTCTTTTTTGTCTGAAAGACGGGTTCTCATCCAATCAATAATGAGCTGTCGATTTTCTCCAATATATCGTAATGTATCGGTGATTATTTTATCTGTTAATGTTGTTTTATGCCAAAA
>CAZUHZ010000280.1:0-2679 GCA_964620895.1 uncultured Dysgonomonadaceae bacterium
TAGAAAATAAAATGTGCTCATTCTTTGCTAATTAACTCGAATATTGTAACTTTGCATTCCGATTATTACAACGAATCACTTAAAAGTTTGATTGTGAGCTTTTTATTTGCCTATTTGTCCCTTAGCAAGACAAATTAATAGAGCTTATGTTCAAATTATTTTATCAAAACTAAAAAAACAAACAAAAGTGAATACTTTAAGTTATAAAACCGTATCGGTTAACAAAGAAACCGCTCAGAAAGAATGGGTTGTAATTGATGCAACGGGACAAACTCTTGGTCGTATAGCTACGAAAATAGCTAAACTGCTTAGAGGTAAGTACAAACCCAGCTTTACTCCCCACGTAGATTGCGGAGATAATGTAATCATCATTAATGCAGATAAAGTTGAGCTAACAGGCAAAAAATGGACTGATCGCACATACTTGCGTTTTTCAGGCTATCCTGGAGGACAAAAAGCATTTACACCAGCAGAGTTATTTGCAAAAGGCCCTGACAGACTTTTCAGAAAAGTTGTAAAAGGTATGCTCCCTAAAAATAAATTAGGAGATGCCCTTATCAAAAACATGTATGTTTATGTAGGTGAAAATCATCCACATGAAGCTCAACAGCCAAAAAAATTAGATATTAATACTCTTAAATAATAACAATGGAAGTAATAAATGCATTAGGAAGACGTAAAGCTGCTGTAGCACGTGTTTACGTTCGCGAAGGTTCCGGTAAAATTGTTATCAACAAACGCGAACTTGAAAATTATTTTCCTTCACAAATTCTTCAATTTGTTGTAAAACAACCTCTAACAACTTTAGATGTTATTGAAAAATACGACATAATGATAAATTTAGATGGTGGAGGTATTAAAGGACAAGCTGAAGCTGCACGTTTGGGTATAGCTCGTGCTTTGGTGAAAATAAATCCAGATGATAAATCTGCTTTAAGAGCTGAAGGATTTATGACACGCGACCCTCGTATTGTGGAACGCAAAAAACCAGGACAACCAGGGGCGAGAAAGAAATTCCAATTCTCGAAACGTTAAACTTATTATACACGATTTTTTATCGCTATATATATTGAAAATTAAAACCTGAGAGTTTTAATTTTCAAAAAAAAAGGCGTTTAGTATCTAAATTGGAAAGACGTTACTTCTCTTCGAAAGAAGTAATTTACTTTTCAATTCGGTTCAGAAAAAGAAAGTAAACGATTAATTTATTAAAAAAAACAATGGCAAAATTAGAATTTGACCAACTACTCGAAGCCGGAGCACATTTCGGACACTTAAAAAGAAAATGGAATCCAGCAATGGCTCCCTATATTTTCATGGAGAGAAACGGTATCCATATTATCGATTTGCACAAAACGATAGCAAAAACCGAAGAAGCAGCCAATGCAATGAAGCAATTGGCAAAATCTGGCAAAAAAATCTTATTTGTTTCAACTAAGAAACAAGGTCAAGAAATTATAGCTGATGCTTCTCTAAAAATAAATATGCCTTACGTTGCAGAACGCTGGCCAGGAGGAATGTTGACTAACTTCCCCACCATTCGTAAAGCTGTAAAGAAAATGGACACTATTGACAGAATGATTAAGGATGGAACCTTCGATACTCTGTCAAAACGAGAAAAATTGCAAGTAACACGTCAGCGTGCAAAATTGGAAAAAAACTTAGGTTCTATTCAAGATCTAACACGCTTGCCTGCAGCAATATTTGTTGTTGATGTGATGAAAGAACAAATAGCAGTAAGAGAAGCCAACAAGTTAGGTATTCCAGTGTTCGCAATTGTTGATACAAACTCAGATCCTAGAGATATCGACTTTGTAATTCCAGCAAACGACGACTCAACAAAATCTATTGAACTTATTTTAGACTACATAACAACTTCGATACGTGAAGGACTAGAAGAGCGAAAAGTAGAAAGAGCTGATGCTAGTGCTAAAGCCGAACAAGAAGAACACGAAGCAAGTGAACGCAGAGAGCGAAAATCAAGAGTAGGTAAAAGAGAACGTGTTGTAAAAAAAGAAGAGGTAAAAGAGGAAGCTCCTGCAGCTACTGTTGAGAAGAAAGAAGACGTAAAAAAGGAAACTCCAGCAACTTCTGTTGAGAAGAAAGAACCTATTGAAGAAACAAAACCTGTTGAAGAAAGCAAGCCTGTTGAAGAAGACAAGCCAGCTGAAGAAAAAAAAGTAGAAGAATAAGAATTATTCACCAGAAATAAAACAATATTATATATGGCAGTTACAATGGCAGATATCCAGCACTTGCGCAAAATGACAGGCGCTGGAATGATGGATTGCAAAAATGCACTAGTAGAAGCAAATGGCGATTTTGACAAAGCAGTAGAAATTATCCGCAAAAAAGGACAAGCTGTTGCCGCAAAACGTGAAGATCGTGATGCAAGTGAAGGTTGTGTTATTGCAAAAACAGAAAAAGGACATGGAGCAGTTGTTGCTTTACAATGTGAAACCGATTTCGTTGCAAAAAACGCTGATTTTATAGCTCTTACAGAGCAAATTTTAGATGTTGCGATGACCAACAAACCTGAAACTCTTGAAGAACTATTAGCACTTCCTATGGAAGATGCAACAGTTGCAGAATTGATTACAGATAGAATAGGTGCTACAGGCGAGAAAATGGAATTGGGATATTATGAATATATCACAGCACCATCAGTAGTAGCATACA
>CAZUHZ010000281.1:0-2645 GCA_964620895.1 uncultured Dysgonomonadaceae bacterium
ATTTAATAGCCATAAATTATCTACTTTCCTATTCTTGCTGTTCTTTCTGTAGCGTTCCTTCTGCTGCATTCCAGTATTTTTCTACCATATCGGCTCGCATGTTCACCTCTTCGGGGCGGAAATGATTAGAAAACAGATCCCATGTAGTATCAAGCATTTCTGTGGTATCAAGGTTTACATCGATAGCCAATAGATACTCTGAATACTCTTTGGCAAAGTCTAAAGTACGTTTGTCATATTCTGTGAGGTCGAAACCGTTTTCTTGTTTTGTTTTGGCATTGGCAGCATCAGAGTATAGGCGTACAGCAGCATTCATCACTTGCGGATGGTCTTCGCGTGTAACCTTGCCTTGCACCAACTGCTTGAGGCGCGATAGTGAGCGGAATGGATCGACAATAACTTTGCCAATATCGCTATCTGTGCGCAAAAACAATTGCCCCTCGGTAATATACCCAGTATTGTCGGGCACAGCATGGGTAATGTCGCCACCAGAAAGGGTAGTTACAGCAATAATTGTGATAGAACCTCCCTCGGGAAATTGTACTGCCTTCTCGTAAATCTTAGCAAGGTCGGAGTATAGCGAACCTGGCATGGAGTCTTTCGATGGTATTTGATCCATACGGTTAGACACAATAGCCAAGGCATCGGCATAAGAGGTCATATCGGTTAAGAGCACCAATACGTTTTGGTTTTTGTCAACAGCAAAATACTCAGCCGCTGTAAGTGCCATATCGGGAATCAATAGTCGCTCTACTGGCGGATTCTCGGTGGTGTTTACAAAACTGATAATTCTATCTAATGCGCCAGCATTGCTAAAGACATGTTTGTAAAACAGGTAGTCGTCGTTGGTCATACCCATAGCACCCAAGATAATCTTGTCGGCTTTTGCACGCAGTGCCACAGTAGCCATTACTTGATTGTAGGGTTGATCGGGGTCGGCAAAGAAAGGAATCTTTTGTCCCGACACCAATGTATTGTTTAGGTCGATACCAGCAATACCTGTAGCAATAAGCTTTGAGGGCTGAGCTCTACGAACTGGATTGACCGATGGTCCACCAATTTCACGCTCTTCGCCTTCGGGTATAGGTCCACCATCGATAGGATTGCCCAATGCATCGAAGAAACGTCCTGCCAACTGATCGCTCACTTTAAGCGAGGGGGCTTTGCCCAAGAAAATAACCTCTGCATTGGTGGGGATACCTTCTGTACCTCCAAATATTTGCAAGGTGATTTCGTCGCCTATAATTCTTACAACCTGCGCCAATCTGCCATCGACGGTTGCCAACTCGTCGTAACCCACATTGGTTGCCTTTAAGCTACACGTAGCTTTTGTGATTTGGGTAATTTTTGTGTATATTTTTTGAAATGCTTTTGCCATAATTCTACCAGCTTTCTGCCTTATTTTTTATTGTTGTTGCTTACCGCTTTTGTTTCCAACAAAGCTTCAAGTTCTTTATAATATTCATTAAACTTATCAGACTTAAACTCTGAGTAATTCATTTGCCTGCAAACATTTATCACATCTTTAAAGTAGTCTGCAACTTTATTGAAGTTGTCAAACTCGAAATTGGTGCGACAAATATCCATCACCATATTTAATATATATACCTGACGCTCCATTGGTGTAACAGAGTCGATAGGGTCGAATGCATCTTGTTGGAGCACAACAAAATCGATCAACTCCGATTTCCAATAAGTGATATGATATTCAACTGGCACACCATCGTCGCCCAAAATATTTATCTGTTCGGTAATCTCCTTACCTCTCAACAGGTTGTTTTTGGCTTCGTTTACCTTGTCTATCCAATCATCAGAAATGCGCTCTTTTATTTGCTCTACAAACTCGGGATACTCTATATATTTTGAGTACGAGTCGATAGGATTGACGGCTGGATAGCGTTTCTTATCGGCACGGTCTTGCTCTAATGCGTAGAAACAGCGAGCAACTTTTTTGGTGTTTTCTGTTACTGGCTCTTTCAAGTTACCTCCAGCAGGAGAAACTGTGCCAATAAATGTAATAGAGCCAGTTTCATCGTTGTTCAGCACAACGTGCCCTGCCCTACTATAGAAGTTGGATATGATAGATGATAAGTCCATGGGGAATCCATCGGGACCGGGTAGCTCTTCCAAGCGATTGCTCATCTCGCGCAAAGCTTGTGCCCACCGCGATGTGGAGTCTGCCATGAGCAATACTTTTAATCCCATGGCTCGGTAATACTCTCCAATGGTCATTGCTGTATATACCGATGCTTCGCGCGCTGCTACGGGCATGTTTGAGGTATTGGCAATGATGATGGTGCGCTCCATCAATTTGCGACCAGTGTGTGGGTCTTCCAACTCGGGAAACTCTGTAAAAATCTCGACCACCTCATTGGCACGCTCGCCACAAGCAGCAATAATTACAATGTCGGCTTCGGCTTGTTTTGATATAGCATGTTGCAAAACTGTTTTACCTGTACCAAAAGCTCCTGGGATAAATCCTGTACCACCTTCTACTATGGGGTTGAGGGTGTCGAGGGTTCTTACTCCAGTTTCGAGCAGTTTGTAGGGGCGAGGTTTGTCTTTATAGAGTGCAATGGGTTGTTTCACAGGCCAGCGTTGAATCATGTTGAGCTCAATCTCCTTGCCATCTTTGTCTTCAACAA
>CAZUHZ010000282.1:0-2645 GCA_964620895.1 uncultured Dysgonomonadaceae bacterium
TGCTGAAACAAAAGCAGACCCAACTGTGGGAATCAACTCACGCTACTATGGATGCTGTGTATGCATTGCTTAGCACTGGGTCGGATTGGTTTGCATCGGATGGCGAAACTGCTATAGCTGTGGGTGATAAGTTTATCGAACCCGAAAATAGAGAGTTGGGCACTGGCTATTTTAAACAGTCGTGGAGCAAATCGGAGATTGAACCTGCAATGGGTAATGTGGCTATTGAACAAAAAGGGAATACTCCTGCATGGGGAGCACTCTACTGGCAGTATTTTGAAGATTTGGATAAGATAGAGGGCACATCAGCATCGCTAGATGTAAAGAAAGAGTTGTATAAAGAGCAAGCGGGTGAGTCGGGCAAGCAATTGGTGCAAATTGCTGAGATGAGTCCACTATCGGTGGGTGACAAAGTAGTGGTGCGATTGACAGTGCGAGCCGACCGTGACTTAGAGTTTGTTCACCTCAAAGATATGCGCGCTGCTGCATTTGAGCCCGTGAATCAACTATCGGGTGTCAATTGGCAAAACAGGGTGATATATTACCAAACATCCAAGGATGCTTCTACCAATTATTACTTTGATGTGTTGCCACGTGGCACTTATGTGTTCGAATATGAAGTGTTTGTAAGTCGATTGGGTAGTTATTCAAATGGTATCACCACCATTCAGTGCATGTATGCACCTGAGTTTACATCGCACACCCGAGGCGTAAGAATTAATGTTAATAAATAGTCTGTTTTAAACGTTTTTATTATTTTTGTGTCTCTACTCTAGGTAAAACTAATAGAGAGCAATCAAAATATGATTGCCTAACTTATAAAAAACAGAAGATTAATGAAAAAGATAAGTATTGTATTCCTTCTTGGATTTGTGATGAGCATGATGTTGTTTGCACAAAAAATGAACGAGCCAGAAATTAAATTTAATAAGAGCGTACATGATTACGGATCGGTGAAAGAAGAAGAAGGGGCTGCATTGTCGGAGTTTGAGTTTACCAATACAGGTAAGAGTCCTGTTGTAATACAACGCATACTTGCATCGTGTGGATGCACATCGCCAACATATACAAGAGAGCCAGTATTGCCTGGCAAAAAAGGGAAGGTGAAAGTGGCTTATAGTACAGCGTTTCGTCCAGGAAACTTCCGCAAGAGTGTACGGGTATATACCAATGTTCCCGATACGGTTTACACACTCACAGTAAAAGGCAATGTGATACCGAAGAAAAGATAAAATACTATTGATTTAGATTGTTATTAAGTGCCGAATAAAGTATCTTTGTTGTGAAGACTTTATTCGGCACTTTAATTATAGTCTTTGTAACAAAAGCGTAGATATGTTGCATTTTGAAAGGCTTCATGTGTTATTACACTTTTTTTATTCAAAGACTCCCTAAACAAAGTCTTCCTTGTAATGAGCAATTAAGGGATTGCTCAGAAACAACTTGACGCTTTAAACTTGTTCTTTTGCCCTTTAACTTCCTTGAAAGTTTATTTAATAGCTCGCTATTCGCAGAACTTTCAAGTCGTTAAAGAATAAAATAGCTTTGTTTCCAAACAGTCAATTTATTTCATTACAAACCCTAAATGCGGATACGCATATAAAATTTTAAATGTATTATGAAGCATCACGAAGAAGAAACAAAATATTTAGGTCTTAATGTAAACAAAGGCGTGGAAAGACCTCCAACAATCAATCCTTACTTAAAATCGAAAAGTCAGCGCAAACAATACTCAGTTGATGAATATGTTGATGAGATTTTGAAGGGAAATATCACCGTTCTCAGCCAGGCTGTGACATTGGTGGAGAGTTCACGTGAGGACCATCAAGCATTAGCGCAAGCCATCATCGAGAAATGTTTGCCACATGCTGGAAATTCCATCCGAGTGGGCATTACGGGAGTCCCTGGTGCAGGGAAGAGTACATCTATCGATTCTTTTGGTGTTCATTTGGGCAAACAGGGCAAGAAATTGGCTGTGTTGGCAATCGACCCATCCAGCGAACGCTCGAAAGGTAGTATTTTGGGAGATAAAACACGCATGGAGCGGTTGGCGGTGATGGATACGGCATTCATTCGTCCTTCGCCTACTGCAGGATCATTGGGTGGTGTAGCCCGAAAGACGCGAGAGTCTATCGTCTTGTGTGAAGCCGCAGGATTCGATTATATATTTGTTGAAACTGTTGGGGTGGGGCAGTCCGAAACGGCTGTGCATTCTATGGTCGATTTCTTCTTGCTGCTACAATTGGCTGGCACGGGCGATGAATTGCAGGGTATCAAAAGAGGAATCATGGAAATGGCTGATGGTATTGTCATCAACAAAGCCGATGGCGATAATATTGGGCCAGCCAACATTGCTCAAAATCATTTTAAGAATGCACTACATCTATTTCCACCAGCCGAGTCGGGATGGACTCCCGAGGTGTTGACCTATTCGGGGTATTATGATTTGCGAATTCCTGAAATATGGAATATGGTGGATCGTTACGTAGCATTTGTAAAAGAGAATGGCTATTTTGATGTGAAACGCAACAGACAGTCAACCTATTGGATGTATGAAACCATTAATGAGCGCTTGCGCAATGATTTTTACCGCAACGAAAAGATAGAACAATTGATGCCTACCCTTGAGCGAGAAGTGTTGGGAA
>CAZUHZ010000283.1:0-2644 GCA_964620895.1 uncultured Dysgonomonadaceae bacterium
ATTCTATTAATTGTTGTTCAGATCCCAATTGCTCTGAAGGATAAACATCTACTGACAATTGACCTTCAGATAACTCATTTATGCGTTTAGCCATAAATTCAAGAGATATATGTACTGGATGATCGATGGAAAGGCCATGAGCGAGTTTTAATTCTGTTATCTCAGAAGCACCTCTACAGGAAGTCATTATTAGAAACAGAGCACAAAGTAAGATAACAGCGAAATTGTTTTTTTTCATCAAAATTTAAAATAATCTTTTGCATTATAATACGATATATTCTCAACCATCTGTCCAATAAACTCCATTTCAGAGGCAGGCAGAAGTCCCTCTTCGATATCATTACCTATTAAATTGCACAATATTCTACGGAAGTATTCGTGTCGTGGATAAGAAATAAAGCTCCTGGAATCTGTCAACATACCTACAAATCTACTCAACAAACCTTGAGTAGAAAGAACATTCATTTGATCCTCCATCCCATCTTTCTGATCGAGAAACCACCATCCAGATCCGAACTGTATTTTACCAGCTACTGGACCTTCTTGGAAATTGGCAACCATAGTTGCTACTAAATAATTATCTCTAGGATTTAAGTTATATATAATTGATTTAGTCAACTTATCTTGCGTTTGAAGACGATCGAAAAATCTACTCATAGAAGCTGCAAGGTTTGAATTATCGTCTATTGAGTCATATCCAGTGTCCGCTCCTATAGAATTAAACATTTTGGTATTGTTATTCCTAATAGCACCAAAATGAAATTGTTGCACCCATCCTTTTTCAAAGTTTAGAATAGCATTCTCATAAAGCATTTTAGATTTGAACTTACCAATTTCCTTATCTGTCAAATCATTCTTTTCAATATACACTTTCTTGAAAATAGCTTCTGCCTCTTCTATAGAGCAGTCATCAGAATAAAATGCTTCAATACCATGGTCTGAAAGTTTGCAACCCATGGAATTAAAATAGTCATGTCTGTTTTTTATAGCCTTAATATAATCTTTGAAGCTATTTATTTTAGCACCACTTACATTTGATAATTTTTGGATATAGTTTACGAATTCAGAAGTGTTTTCTACTGCTAAAGATTTATCTGGTCGCCATGTAGGAAGCACCTTAATGTCAAAATCACTATCTTTTATTTGATCATGATACGTTAATGTATCACAAGGGTCATCAGTTGTGCACACAACTTCAACTTTAAACTTCTTCATCAATCCCCGTGCTGTAAATCCATCTTGTTGCAACATTTTGTTACATTTATCATATATTTCAGTTGCAGTTTTGGGTGATAAAAGTTTATCAATACCAAAAACACGCTGAAGCTCCATATGTGTCCAATGATACATGGGGTTTCGCATTGTATAAGGTATTGCTTCAGCAAACTTCATAAACTTATCCCAATCAGAAGCATCTCCTGTTATGAATTGCTCATCTACGCCATTAGCTCGCATCAAACGCCACTTATAATGATCGCCACTTAACCACAACTCTGTTATATTTTTAAAGCGATGGTTTTTAGCAATTAATTTTGGATCTAAATGACAGTGATAATCTATTATAGGTAGATTTTTTACATGGTCGTGATATAATAGTTGTGCTGTTGGTGTTTCAAGAAGAAAATTTTCGTCTAAGAATGCCTTCATATCAACTTTGTCTGATTATATATTAAATCTTTTACCTTTCGTAGTCTCTTATCTTAGCCTTAACTCTTTTATTTTTACGTTTTTAAACCAAACCTCATCGCCATGATCTTGCAATAGAATATGTCCACTCATTGCGTTTCCAAAATTTGGCCAATCTTTATACTTGCTAAAATTCACCAAAGCTTCCCACATCTGATTATTCCTTTCATACTCTACAATCTTCACGTTGTTTAACCAATGCTCAACGTGGTTATCCTTAACTACAATCATAGCTGTATTAAAGAATCCCTTTCTAAAAGGTTTATCTTTGGGTGCAGGAATTAAATCATACAGAGCACCTAATTTTCTATTACCTTCAACTCCTAATTTTGCATCAGGATGTTTATTGTCATCTAAAATCTGAAATTCGCAACCAATAGCAGAACCTTCTCCCGTATTTAAATCAGGATCAACAAAATATTTAACTCCACTATTAGCACCTTCTGTTATTTTGAAATCCACTTTAAGGACAAAGTTTTTATATTTTTTTATTGTCACTATATCTCCTCCAAAAGCAGATTCAGCACCACCACTACTCATCACTTTTAGAATACCATCGTCAATCACCCAGCCTTGCTCTGGAAAATGATCTAACCTAGCACCTCTCCAACCATTTGTAGTTTTGCCATCCCAAAGTAGCTCCCAGCCTTCTTGTTTTTCTTTTTCTGAAATTGTGTTAGCAATTGCATTTACTTGTTTTATACCATTTTCTGCATTAGGTGTTGCAAATTGCACTACATTTTCTGTTAAAATACGCAAGTTGCGCCACTGTACAGCTTTGCCAATTTGTTCATCCTTTCCAATGGAGTGTACTTGTAAAGCAATAAATCCTGACAATGTCATATCATCCAACAAATCGGCAGCAGGAACCCCATTTAACCATGTTCTGATTGAATTTCCAATAGCTTCAACTCGTCCTTTATTCCAATCTCCTCTTTTAAAAGCTTTTTGTGCAGCT
>CAZUHZ010000284.1:0-2636 GCA_964620895.1 uncultured Dysgonomonadaceae bacterium
AAAAATGATAAATATTATCAGATAAAACAAAGATAAATGTTTTTTCTCAATATATTTGATTGTAACTATAATTAAAAGCACTAGTAAAATAATTTGTGCCCTTTTTATTTTATCTTTGTATAATAACATGCACAAGATAAAGAAAAACATGGTTATAGACAATATATATAATGCTCCTCTTTATTATAATTTACACAAGAGGTTTCAAAAGGCTTTTGAGTTTCTTGAAACTATAGATTTCAACAACTACGAAGAGGGTTCTTATGAGGTAGATAGCAATAACATAAAATTGCTTATTAGCTCAAACAGGCTTAAGAACAAAAAAGATGCGTTACTGGAAACACATAAAAAGTATATAGATATACATATCCCTATATCGGGGAACGAAACTTTTGGTTGGAAGTCAGCCAAAAGGCTTAAAAATAGTGTAGCCGAATACGACTCAGAGAATGACTTTGAGCTATTTAACGATAGTGCTACTACTTATTTTACGATTGCTCCTGGAGAATTTGTAATTTTCCTTGTAGAAGATGCTCATGCCCCACTAATTGGGACAGGTGAGTTGAAGAAAATAGTTTTTAAAATCGCCATAGATTAATATCCTATGATAACAATTAAAACAAATGCTAGAATTAATTAAAAACGACCCTTGGTTAGAACCTTACAAACAAATTATTGAGAGTAGGTACAAGAAAATCCGACTTAAAGAGAAAGAGATTACCAAAAACAATACGATTAGCTTGTCTGACTTTGCAAATGGCCACATATATTTTGGCTTAAATAAAAGGTCCGATGGATGGATTATCAGAGAATGGGCTCCAAATGCTACAGAAATATTTCTGATAGGATCGTTTAATGGTTGGAAGCAGGAAGATAAGTTCAAACTGAGTTTAATTGGTGGAGGCGTTTGGGAGTTGCACTTAAGCTCAGATGAAATTCATCATCTAGATTATTATAAGTTGTTTGTAAAGTGGCAAGGAGGATCGGGTGAGCGAATACCTGCATGGTGCAGACATGCTGTGCAGGACGAAAAGACGCATATATTTAGTGGACAAGTATGGGAGCCTGAAAATAAATATATATATAAAAACAAAGATTTCACCCCCTCTACCTCTCCCCTGCTTATTTATGAAAGCCATATAGGAATGGCTTCAGAAGAAGAAGGAGTAGGCACATATAACGAGTTTAGAGAAAACATCCTTCCCAAAGTAAAGGAAAAAGGATACAATACAATTCAACTAATGGCTATCCAAGAACATCCCTACTATGGTTCATTTGGATATCATGTGTCTAGCTTTTTTGCTCCATCCTCTCGTTTTGGCACTCCCGATGAGCTGCGCCAACTAATTGATGAAGCTCACGGAATGGGAATTGCAGTAATAATGGACATTGTGCATTCGCATGCAGTGAAAAACGAGGCTGAAGGATTGGGCCGACTTGACGGATCGTACGACCTTTACTTCCATGGCGATGATAGACGTGTACACAAAGCATGGGATTCTCTTTGTTTCAATTATGGCAAAGATGAAGTAATGCATTTTTTGTTGTCTAATTGTAAATATTGGCTCGAAGAGTTCAAATTTGATGGATATCGTTTTGATGGAGTAACATCCATGCTATACTATAGCCATGGTTTAGAAGAGTCTTTCGTAGGTTATGAAAATTATTATAACAAAAAACAAGATTTTGATGCAATCTGTTATCTTACCTTAGCCAATAAACTCATACACGAAGTAAATCCAAATGCAATTACTGTCGCAGAAGAAGTAAGTGGCATGCCAGGTTTAGCTCTTGAGCCTGAAAAGGGTGGCTATGGTTTCGACTATCGCATGGCAATGAACATTCCCGACTTTTGGATTAAAACAATTAAAGAGCTCAAAGATGAAGACTGGGATCCATCAGCCATTTTTTGGGAAGTAACCAATAGGAGAGCCGAAGAAAAAACCATTTCTTATGTTGAAAGCCACGACCAAGCATTGGTGGGTGACAAAACTGTTATTTTCAGACTTATAGATAAGGAGATGTATTGGTTTATGTCAAAATTCACACCATCAATGATAGTTGATAGAGGCATTGCATTGCACAAAATGATTAGACTAGTTACTGCTTCTACCATAAACGGTGGATACCTAACCTTTATGGGCAATGAGTTTGGGCACCCTGAGTGGGTTGACTTCCCACGCGAAGGCAATAATTGGTCGCATAAATACGCTCGCAGACAATGGAGCCTCAACGAAGACCCCAATTTGAAATACCATTACATGGGAGACTTTGACAAAGAGATGATTTCATTGATTAAATCTAAAGATGATTTCCAAGAATTGCCTATCATTAAAATATGGGAGAAGAAAGCAGATAATGTTTTAGCATATATGCGAGGTGACCTCTTATTTGTTTACAATTTCAATCCCACTCAATCATTTGCTGATTATGGCATGCTTGTGCCTGAAGGTGAATACAAAGTAATACTGAATACCGATGAAAAGCGTTTTGGAGGCTTTGGACTAACAGATGATAAGGTGCATCATTTCTCTCATTACGATGAGTTATATAATAAGCACAACAAAGGATGGCTCAAGATTTATATACCTGCACACACAG
This sequence comes from uncultured Dysgonomonadaceae bacterium, assembly GCA_964620895.1. GTDB lineage: Bacteria > Bacteroidota > Bacteroidia > Bacteroidales > Dysgonomonadaceae > UBA2632. Next base: position 2,602 of record CAZUHZ010000284.1, read on the forward strand.
CAGTTGTTATGAAAAGAATAAATAAATAACTAAAT
>CAZUHZ010000285.1:0-2635 GCA_964620895.1 uncultured Dysgonomonadaceae bacterium
ATAGAAAAATACCGATTTTTATAGCTACTTTTTAAAAATCGAATATTTTATTTTGTATTTTCCTGCAATGTTGCAATTTTATTTAATCTAAATTGCTTTTGCTAGTCCTCCATACCATCTTTTTCTACTGGAAATAGACCTTGTTAAGGCCTTTTGTGTTAGTTTATTCTTTTAGCTCCTAATAGCTCTATGTTATTAGAGCTAATCTCCATTGTCGTTTTTCACTAGCTGCTTTTTTTATCCTATCAGCATCTAACAGAGCTCCTGCACATGCATTCCTTAAATATTTAATAAATCCCCGTAGCCCAAGATCTTTGACCTTGTGAGCTAATAATTCACTATTTGCTGCTAAAACATTAAAAAGACGACCTATCTTCATAAGGTAATGGTATCCTTCCATGGCATTCCATGTATAAGAGTAACAGTGCTCATAATTATACCCTTGATGCTTTTCAGTTAGAATATTATTTTCTATCTTCCAGCGATATCTTCCTATTTTTTTACATCTATCAAATACATTCGTTTTAGTAAGGGGTGCTGAAGATAAATAGGCATATCTAGTTTCTTTTTTCTCTGTTTCTCCTGTACTTTTGCTATGAACTTCTTCCCAAGTTTCAAAACACAAGACAACGTTAAGATTGAGCCTCCTGTATCCTTTTCCTACTTGGTAATCATATTCAATATCATTAGCCCACATATAGGATTGTTTCCGATTGCCCCACTTTACACAAAGCCTGTTCTCTGGTGTAATTTTCATTATACTAAGAGCCTCTTGCCAAACAGTTTTTAAACCATCTTCTTTCAGCACTATCATAAATCCCCAGTTATTATCTTTACAGATTTGCATAACAGGTCCTGTTGCATAAAGACCATCCACTGAGAGTGTGATACGTGTGTTTCTAAATGATTTCTTTAATTTTTTCGCCATTCTATAAAAAGCTTTAGTTTCGCAATCTTGTTTTGTTTCACCTTTTTTCCAATCTTCATTACTTAAGAACATGCTAAAAAGAGGTAGGGTAATCCCATTATCTAAAATCAATACTGATTCTAGGACATATACATAATGTTGTTTTGTTTTAGGTTCGTTACCTACAGTCCTTTCAAGACATTTTTCATCCCATTGCCAATTACGTGTCATTTTTTGTGTGCCATCAATTGCGATGACATAATTTTTTTTATAAAGGTAGTTCTGAAATTTCTTCCGTTTAATTAAATCTTTAATAAACTTAACCATACACTCTTGAATCTCATTAACATTAATTGTCTCAAGTAACCGAGCTAATGTATCGGCGTGGGGCATACTTTCAAGTTCAGGGAACATTGCCTTTAAGTTTTCAAACATAATACAATCCATTGTACGATTTACCTCTCGTCTTGAACCCACTTGGTATACAAACATTATTATTCCATAAAGTAGAAGCACCGTCATCTTATGTTTAATTTTATTAGGATTTCGGGGATCTTCAATATGGCTAAGTTTGTTAAGCAGTGACGGTAGCATCTGACGATATATGATAGTTGCTTGTTCTACCGTATCCTGTCTATCCTCTAATTCTTCCTCTGCGCTTTTAGCCATATTTAATCTATTGGGGATAGCTACTTTCTTCTTTTGAACTTCATACTTTTCGTGTCTAGCACATCCAGTACGGATCTGCAGCTCATGCTTTGCTTCCCGTTCTTTTTGTTTTTTTAGTTTTTTCTCTCTAGACTTGCTCATCTGGATCCACCACCTTATACGGTATTTCACCTTTGAGGTAAGCTCTAAAGTTATTCTCAAGTGGATACACATAGATATCCTTCTTGGATTTCGTGGCTTTATGAGCTTTGGCGTTCCTTCCTAGTCCCGTTGTTTGTCCAAGAAAAAGCCAGTTAGAAGCCTTGTAACATGTACCTTGGAAACACTGTCTATCTACAAAAGTTTCTAAAAGCACAGGAGCATAACAAAACTCCCGAAGCCAATCTTCTTGCACGCGCTTTATCCCTAAGGACAAGGCTTTGCTGGCTAAGTTAGGAATTCGTACCCATGGGAATATTAGATACCTACTATTATTTATTATAAGATGAAGACGCTGTTTTTTATCCTCCACCTCCCAGTCAATCCATGTATCACGATCTTTTAATGCCCAAGACGAAGCAGAAAACTGTATGCAACCTAACTCTGCATTTCCTGATTTAACGAAGTACTGTAGACGTGACCCAAATGTCTTTTTGTATCCTAGCATATGATATTGATCTACATAAGATCTCCATCGTTTTAGATCATCCCCAGGTCTTGCTATTACAAGCTCAATGGGTTTAAAAGAATTAATGTCCCCTGTAACCACGGTAGTGTCAAACTTTATTTTATCGATTGTCTTTTTATTTTTACGATATTCTGTACGCAAAGGTAGTTTTAACACACCTTCTTTTTCTAGTTGTTCTAAAAATGTTACGCATTGTATCCTTTTCGCACGCCCTGCTGGAGTGGTCCATTCTAAAAACTCACATATTGTTGATGCAAGTTCAGTCACGGATAATTTAGGATATTTCCCTATTACCCATTTTATTAATTTAATATCTTCAGAGCTGAATTCTCTGCCGGAAAATGTTCTAATAGTTTCATCCATGGTATTTTACCCACCTCTCTGAAACTATA
>CAZUHZ010000286.1:0-2629 GCA_964620895.1 uncultured Dysgonomonadaceae bacterium
ATGGGTTTTAATCTTTGGGCGAGAGTAGGATATAGTATTGCGTAGCTTTGGTTGTCAACATAAAGATTTTAGTTGTTGTAATGGTTTATGTGTAATGGTTTATAAGGTCAAAACAAAAAAGGCACATCAAACTAAATTAAGTTCGATATGCCTTTTGTTGTGCTTCAATTGAATGTTCTATAACTATTAGTAGCTCATTTCAACTATTTTCTTTGCATCCTCGGGTTTCAACGATCTGTTTTCTCCCAATCCAATCCATCTTCTTTCTGTGAATCGTTTAGCTACTTCTTCGGCTGTACCTGCATAGCTGTCAGTATATTCAGATAGTTTTGTTTTAATGCCCAGTGAATGGAAAAACTCTTCTGTTTTTTCAATAGCTGTGTTTGCTTTCTCTTCTTCCGATCCTTCGGTCACATTCCAAACACGTTCGGCATATTGAGCCAGTTTGGCTTTCTTTGCTTCAAAGTTATACTTAAAATGACTGGGTGCTAATATAGCCAATGTGCGAGCATGGTCTATTCCAAAGAGAGCTGTCAATTCATGCCCCATCATGTGTACTGCCCAATCTTCGGGCACTCCTTTGCTAATCAATCCATTGAGTGCCATTGTGCAACTCCACATATAGTTGGAGGCTGCTTTATAGTCCGAAGGGTCTTTCATAATAGTAGGGGCTACTTCAATCAGTGTTTGAAGAATACCCTCTGAGAACCTATCTTGGAGAGTGCCACCCATCGGATAGGTCATATATTGCTCCATTACATGCATATAAGCATCGGCAATGCCGTTTGCCAATTGGCGTTGTGGAATAGACTTAACAACTTCTGGGTCTAGTATCGAGAATTGAGGATGGAACGCATCTCCACCCGATGATAGTTTTTCTTTTGTCTCATCTCGGGTAATCACAAAACCTGAATTCATTTCAGAGCCTGTTGCAGGAAGGGTCAATACTACTCCAAAGGGCATACCCTCAGTCATTGGTGCTCTTTTGGTCATTATATCCCATGGCTCGTTGCCATCGAAAAATGCTGCAGCCGATAGAAACTTAGTTCCATCTATTACCGAACCTCCACCAACAGCTAATAGAAAATCTATCTTTTCTTTTTTAATTACTTTCAATGCTTCCATTAGCACACTATACTCAGGATTGGGAGGAATGCCCCCAAACTCCACTACTCTGTGTTCGGATAGGGCATTTGTAACTTGGTCGTAAATACCATTCTTTTTGATGCTTCCACCTCCGTAAAGTAAAAGGATATTGGCATCTTTTGCTATTTCTTGCGACAGCTTTTTTATTTGTCCTTTACCAAAAAGTATTTTAGTTGGATTTTTATATTCAAAGTTGTTCATTGCTTGTTTGTTGAGGTTTATACTTTTACAATCATCTTACCAGTGTTTTTTCCGCTGAAAAGATCGATAAATGCTTGGGGAATAGATTCAAATCCTTCTACTACTGTCTCTTCATTCTTCAGTTTACCCTCTTTTAGCCATTGCCCTAGTTGTTGTGCTCCCTCGGCAAACTTGTCAGAGAAGTCACTCACAATAAATCCTTGCATGAGTGCACTCTTCTTTATGAGAAGTCCTTCTACTCGTGGTCCCATAGGTAGTTCGGTAGCATTGTAAAGAGATATTGCACCACAAACAATTACTCTTGCAAACTGGTTAAGGTTTCTATGCACAGCATCAGATATTGCACCTCCCACATTGTCGTAATAAATATCTACTCCTTTGGGAGCTGCTTCGGCAATTGCTTTGTTCATATCTTTTGTGGTGTTGTAGTTGATGGCTTCGTCAAAACCGAACTTCGATTGCAACATTTCCACTTTTTCATCTGTGCCTGCTATACCAATAACATGGCAGCCTAGTATTTTGCCAATCTGTCCAACAACGCTTCCCACTGCGCCAGCAGCACCCGACACAACTATTGTTTCGCCTGCTTTGGGTTTGCCTATTTGGGTTAGTCCCGTGTAAGCAGTCATCCCTGTCATACCAATAACACCTAAATAGGCTGATAGAGGCTGAATGGCTGGGTCTAGTTTTTGTAACTCTTCGCCGGTGGATAGTTGATACTCTTTCCACTCCAATCGATTGGATACAAAATCTCCTTTTTTGAAGTTCTCGTTTTTAGATTCTACCACTTCGGCAACAATGCCCGAACTGATGGGTTTGTCTAATTCAAAAGGGGGCACATACGATTCTGCATCGCTCATCCTGCCACGCAGGTATGGGTCAACTGAAACAAACAATGTTTTCAGTAACACTTCTCCTTGCATCACTTCTGGCATATTTGTTTCGATTGTTTTAAAATCGGATAGTTGAGGGGTTCCTTTTGGACGGCTTTTTAAAATAATTGCTTTATTCATAATTTCTATTTCTAGATTTTGTTTGTTGATGTTGCACTTAAATAGTTAGGTATTTTTCAATAACGAGACAAATACACATTTTTTTTGGAACTTGTAATTATCTCGTTTCCATATTTGAAGATTAAAATTGTACTGTTAAAACGCTTGGTGCAAGGAATTGTTTAAAATCAGATCTGTATGATTTGTGAGAGATTGTTTTGTGCCTTTAGCTGATAATCTATTTCAGTTTGAAAAATGCTACTGAATATATAATGGTCTTAGTTTTTTTG
>CAZUHZ010000287.1:0-2629 GCA_964620895.1 uncultured Dysgonomonadaceae bacterium
ATCTTGGACAAACCCTAAATTTTACTGGAGTACAAATAGGTTTAGCTTATGGAACTGCTGCTATTGCAGCTATAGTTTCGCCAGTTATTGTCGGAATGATTGCCGATAGGTTTTTTTCTGCTAATAAGGTTTTGGCATTTGTAAATATTTTAGGAGCTTTTCTTCTTTTATGGCTCTCTAAAATAGATCATTTTTCTCTATTCTTCCCAGTATTATTGGCTTACACTATCTGCTTCATGCCTACAATGGCTCTTACCAACTCAATTTCATTTGAAAACTTGACTGATCCAACTAAAGAGTTCTCAAGAATTCGCATGTTTGGTTCATTTGGATGGATTGGAGCAGGTGTACTTATTAGTGCATTTGGCTTAGAGGCCTTTTCAACGCCATTCGTGTTAGCTGCAACCATATCTTTTATAGCTGGACTTTATGCTCTTGTTCTACCTTACAAAGTTCCTGTCAAAACATCAGGAAAGGTGAAAGTTGGAGAGATTCTTGGATTCGATGCTTTTAAACTTATAAAAAAGAGGTCTTTCCTTGTTCTACTGATATTTTCAATCTTGACATGTATTCCTCTCGCTTTTTACGACTCGTTTACCAATTTATTTATAACTGATATAGGTATTAAGAATGCTGCTGCATCTATGAGCCTTGGACAAGTTGCTGAAGTGATTTTCCTATTTACTTTCCCATTTTTCTTTGCTAAATTGAGATATAAGGGAAGTATAGTAGCAGCTATTGTAGCATGGATACTAATGTATGGATTCTTTGCTTTAGGTGCTCACACAGGGCAAAGTGCATTTATCTATTTGGTTTTACCACTACATGGTTTTTGTTTTACCTTCTTTTTTGTTTCTGGTCAACTATATGTAGATGAACAAGCGCCTTCATCTTTGAGAAATTCAGCGCAAGGCTTAATAGCTTTTGCAACATATGGGGTTGGTAAGTATCTAGGAACATTAATAGCTGGGAGCGTAGTTGATGATAACACCATTGCAGGAACATATGATTGGGTATCTGTATGGACTATTCCTTTCATAATGGCTGTTGTTATTTTAATAGGATTTGTTGTTTTCTTTAAAGAAGACAAGAAGAAATTAAAAACGGAGACTGTTAGTGTTTAATGTGTTTAGTTTATAAAAAAATAAAGTTACATATTGCATGGAGAGGTTAACATTATCTCATGCATTTATTAGAATTGTAAAATTAAAAATATGATTGAAAGAAAATTAAAAATGGGAATGATCGGTGGTGGTAGTGATGCATTTATTGGTGCTATACATCGTCGTGCCGCTTTAATGGATAATCAAATTGATTTAGTATGTGGAAATTTTAGTGTGTCACCTGAAATCTCTAGAAGTTCTGGACGCTCTTATTTTCTACCAGATAATAGAATATACGACTCGTATCATGAAATGTTTGAAAAAGAGATGCTATTGCCAGAAGAAGATAGAATGGACTTTGTTACTATTGTAACTCCGAATAAATGGCATTTTGAACCTGCTATAATGGCACTTGAGCGAGGAATCAATGTTGTTGTTGATAAACCAATGACATTTTCTCTTGAAGAGGCAAAGCTTTTGAGAGACAAGGTGGAAGAAACAGGCCTTACTTTAGCTCTTACACATGTTTATTCTGGATATCCTGCTGTGAAAGAAGCTAAAGCAAGAATTGCAAATGGTGAGCTTGGGAAAATAAGAAAAGTATATGCTGAATATACACAAGGCTGGCTGTCTGAGCGAATAGAATTACGAGGAGATAATAATGCAGGATGGAGAACTAACCCCAAAGAAACAGGCAAAGCCGGCTGCATGGGAGATATAGGGACTCATGTTTGGCATTTGTCAGAATATATTACAGGACTTAAAGTTCAAGAGGTTTGTGCCGATTTGAATACATACGTTGAAGGGAGACCAGTTGATGATGATGGAGCAACATTTTTACGTTTTGAAGATGGTGTATCTGGTGTTTTAACAGCAACTCAAATCGCAACGGGAGAAGCAAATAATATTCGTATCCGTGTTTATGGAGACAAGGGAGGAGTTGAATGGCGTCAAATGGATCCCAATGTATTGTACTTAAAGTGGGGCGATAGGCCTATGGAACAGCTCTATATGGGGAATAATGAACAACTTAGTGAATTAGCAAAATGGAATACCAGAACTCCTGCAGGACATCCCGAAGGATTTATTGAGGGGTTTGCCAATATTTATAAGAACTTTGCATTAACTATAATGGCTAAGAAGAAAAATGAGCAGCCAACTGATCTTATGCTTGATTTTCCAACAGTTTATGATGGGTTAAGGGGGATGGAGTTTGTTGAAACTATGGTTCAATCGGGGTATAATGAAAATAAAAAATGGTATAAATGGGTTGAATAGTCGTTAAATTACATTGAAAGCAGAGTTTTTCCTCTCTTTATTTTTTGATAATAGAAGGAATAATGTAATTTTACAATTCATTTAAATTACAGTGTTTTTCACAAGCAATTAAGTATGAGTTCAAAAAGTTCAAAGACTTTTAAGTATAGCGGGAAAAAGAATAAATCAAAAATAATCTTTTTAATTTTAGGTGTCTTATTTGGAGTTGGAGTTTCCATAGCACTTTATCAAACATCAGTTTATTTCTC
>CAZUHZ010000288.1:0-2626 GCA_964620895.1 uncultured Dysgonomonadaceae bacterium
GGTTGCATTGTTTTTCACATTAATGTTGTTTATATAACATTATAACAGAAAAGAGGTACAGTTTTCTGCACCTCTTAAATCATTTAGTAGAATTATTAAAAGGATTCCTCACTCCGTATCGGAATGACAATAAGTTTTCAAGATTCGGGTCAAGCTCCCATTCTCACTAATCAAAACCCCTATGCCAATCCGTCCATATAAACAACCCTAAGTTCTAACCAATCAAGCACCGCTTTCAAATACTTATCGATGCTATCTGTACTTTGTCCCCAACGTTCTTGATCATTGGCATGCGACTCTCTTATCGACTCAGCATACTCTCTTATATATTCAACAAGAATCGGATACTTCTCACTTTTAAAGTCTGCCCATACTTCACTATATAGCTTTTTAATGGCTGGATCTCCTGCTATTCTAGAAAAGAAAGTCCCTCCTATACCACCTCCAAGCAAAGGAATATTGGGACGAGTAAAATGGGTCTCTCGGGGCACTTCGGGCCCTTCATAACCAAAAGCCCAGTCAAAGTCCCAAATAGGACCCATATTATATTTCCCTCCTTTTTTCTTGTATATATAAGTACTTTTAGGCCAATTAATCTCTCTATTAGATGTCAATGTATATACAATCAAATAATTTACGAAAGCACGTGCATCAAAATATTCTAAGTAATCATTATTGGGAAACGATCCAGCAAATATGAGTTCATCCAGAGCATTGAAGTCGCTTTCCATTTCATTGAAAATTCTGACTGCATCTTCTTCCAACATATCACCCAACTCTGGATGCTGTATCATTACAGGTAGCTTGTAATTCTTTGAATAAAACTGATAATCTTCATCGAAATAAACGTCCAGTTCTAACAACCACCCACCTTCACCTACATTGATACGATTCTCAGTCACCTCTTTGTGTTCAGTAAACGTATAATTGCCTATATATTCTCCATTCAGTGTAACATCTACGGGAATCATATGATGAGTAAATGGCATTTCCAACAACTGACCAATTTTCATAGCAATTGCATTGCCCATCAAACTAGGGTCAATGTAATTTTGAAGCAAAACCCAGTTTTTCTCGGCTGCCAAACCAAGCAAAGATGCCGCCTTATCCAACTTGAATCTGTAGGGCTTTTTTGGCATACCCCACGTAGAGTTACCTCTACCTCTTATCTTGCCACGCCCCTCAAAATCCTCATATTTATTACCTCCTACAATGCTTATGTCGGTGTCTATATAAACTCTTTTCTCCACAATAGGAGTGCCATTATCAGTATCAATATAGATGTGCGGAATTTGAGACTTCTCTTCATCTTTCTCAACCCAATCAATCTTTACAACATACTCCTTTTTACTATTATCTTCTGCTACTACTTTATAGTATAGTGCCTTAGAAAAATCATTAACACTAACACCCGATTGTTGTGGAGTATCGCCAACCAAAACAGCTTCTCCATTATGTGTGAAAGTGGCAACCAGTTTTGTAACATCAACCTTTTCTGGTATTCTCAGTAGTATCTCTTTACCCTCAATAGTACTCACAATATCCTCATCGAGATACTCCTTGTTGTTGTTTTTCTCTAAAACAAAAGATAAAAGCTCCTTTGTTGTTTTTAACTCAATTTCTGGCTCTGGTAGAGGCGATGAATCACTACACGAAGCGTAGCTAAAAAGAGCTACAAAAAGCAAAATAAGCGGTTTCATTTTCATTGTTTTAGACTTTCTCATGTCAATCATTTTTGTATTAATAGTTTTTTGTGTAGATTATACACAAAAGTACAATTAAAAAGTTAATAACCCTTACATAAAGCTGTTTTTTTAATCAATAACGTAATAAGCTGTTTTGTGAAAACCTTTATTTAAAGCTAAAAATTATGATGCACAACAATCACTCATTTATAATAAGAAGTTGCATCAATTTGATTAAACAGCGCAAGTAGCAAAACAGTTTGATTAGATTAGACAATGAAATGTATAAGCAAACACATGCTTTTGAATGAGTTTTTATTAATGATGAGAACTATTAGCCCCTTTTACAATCAATTACACCTAAGAGTTATCATCATTACCTCTTTTCAAAATTTTTTATACCTATTAGTGAGAGCAACCACCTCCTTTCGCAAATGATTTCACTCCTAAGTGACAACAACTTTCTCCTTTACTTATCGATTATACTTAAAAGTGCAAAGCCCTACATCCTTTCACCTTACAGGTCATAGAGCACTGCACATGCAGGACTCTGTTTCCTACACAAACCAAGTAGATCTGCAAACGCAGAGGTTCATCACCCTCACAGGTTTTTCTATTCTGCAAATGCAGAGACGCTTTACCTCTCCAGTTTTTTTAGCCCTGTATGTGCAGAAGCATAAAGCCTGTATAGACGAGCACGCTCTGCAAACGCTAGGATAGTAAATCTTCAAGGGTGAGGAGGTACTGCACTTGCAAAATGGAATCTCTTGCTAGATAATTGGGGTAAGAGGAATGCACTATCAGTTAAAAAACTCTTGAAAACAGAGTCAATTGTTTGAGTTAATGGTCTTATTCATTGATTATTATAGGGGATTGACACCGACAAGGGTTGTAGTCTGTTGTGATTGTCGGAAGTACTACGTGCACAAGAAAGTGCGTTT
>CAZUHZ010000289.1:0-2624 GCA_964620895.1 uncultured Dysgonomonadaceae bacterium
ATTCGGCATTATTTTGATACCTACTTCACACAAGGCCCTTTTTTTACAAAGGAGTTTACAAGACTCTCTAAGCAGTACAATAACTTTGAGGTGGTAGAAACAGGATGGCCGAAACAAGATTGGATAAAACAGAATTTGCATGCTTTTGATGCTGATAAAATGCAGCTACTCGAAGATCATGGCAAAGATAAAGTAGTATTGTATGCTCCCACTTTCTCTCCTTCTTTAAGCTCGCTTCCACATCTAAAACAAGCATTGGTGCGATTGGTTGCTGAAAAAAGTGTGGTGTTATTGTTGAAATTCCATCCGCTTACTCGTCAGGAGTGGATGGATGACTATAAGGCTTTAGCCTCAGAACATGAGCACATTGTTTGGATAGACGATCTGAATGTAACCAAATATCAGCTTATGTCTGATATAATGATTAGCGATACCTCTTCAACTGTTTATGAGTTTTTGTTGCTAAACAAACCTGTTATAACTTATCGCACTATTTCAAAAGATATTTATTGGTCAAATATTGTAGATGCTTCTTTGCTTTGTGATGAATACGAAACAATACTAGTAGATACTAATAGTAGGGCGTTAAGCCAGTCGGTTGTAGATAATTATGATCCCTATTTGGATGGCAAAGTATGTCAGCGCATGCTAACTGCTGCACAAGATTATATCAATAGAAATGGTGTGCCTCAACAAAGAAAAGTTAACTTATGGCGAAGATATACAAGTATTAAGACATTTGGAAGAATTAAACGACGATGAAATGAAACTATATGTTTTTCCGGGAAATATAGAAGATGAAATTCTTCAAATAGGAGCTCAACAAATTCCTTATATGCGAACCGCCTCTTTTTCTGCATTAGTTAAAGAGTCAGAGCAATGGTTGTTGCAGCTTATAAATTGTAAACAAGGGCGTGCCCTGTTTTATACTGCTTCGGGTACTGGAGCTATGGATGCTGTTGTGGCTAATTATGTGACACAGAAGAAAAAGGCATTCATCATTGCCGGTGGCTCATTTGGCTACCGATGGGAGGAACTTTGCCAATATTATGCTTGCGATTATGAATTATTTGAAGTGGATTTTGCCAAAGATATCGATTACGAAAGTTTGGAACAAAGTGTAAAAGCGATTCAGCCCGATGTCTTCCTCTGTCAACATCACGAAACTTCTACTGGTCAGCTATTTAATTTGGCGAAAATTTCTGAGATTTGTAATAAGTATGGTGTTTCGTTGGTGGTAGATGTTATAAGTTCCTTCTTAGCCGATCCTTTAGATATGGACTCCTTGGGTATTGACGTTTGCATTACAAGTAGTCAAAAAGGATTGAATATAGCACCAGGTCTTTCAATCATAGTGTTATCTGCTCGCATTCTTTCGGAAACCTTTGCCCATAAAGGTTATTATTTTGATTTTAAACAAAATCTGAGAAATTTGGAACGCGGACAAACACCCTATAGCCCAGCTACAACTTTGTTTTTGCAACTGCATGCTCGATTGCAGAAAAATATTGCACGAGGTGTTGATGCTATTATTCTCGAGGTATATCAAAAAGCAAATTATTTTAGAGAATTATGTTCTATAAATGGCTGGAACATTCCAGCTGATAATCCTTCTAATTGTATTACAGGTTTCTTTGTGAATCGCAATGGGGATATACTTTTTGATGAACTGTTGAAAAAAAGCATATATATTATGCCTGGAGGAACTCCAAATTATTTTCGTGTCTCTCATTTAGGTATACAGTCATTACATGATTTAAATCAGTTGGCAGCAACTATCAAGGAAATAGAAAGTTATTAAACAGTAGATATTATGGAAAAGAAAGAAATAAGGGTATTCACTTCAGGTAGCTTCGATTTATTTCATATTGGTCATCTCAATATTTTAGAAAAGTCAGCCTCTTTAGGTGATAAGTTAATTGTAGGAGTAAGTTCAGATGAACTGATTCTTGAATATAAAGGTATGAAACCCATCATTCCTTTCGAACAACGTTTTCGTATTGTTTCTGCTTTGGCTTGCGTAACGAAAGCTGTAAAACAAGTGAAGTTAACAGAAATTGCTCAGCTTGAACGAGAAAACATTGATGTTGTTACTATTGGCGACGATTGGATAGATAAATACCTTGAAGGATTGGAGTGGATGAAATCTCAAGAAGGCAAAGAAGTTGTTTATTTTCCTTACACACCAGGTGTGAGTACTACAATTGTAAAGAAGACTATCATAGACTCTGCTAATCAGATTGTGGAGGCTGCTTTGCAACGCGAGGCAGTGCATGACTTTAATTGGAAGGAAGATGAGAAAAATGACTAATATATAAGGGAACTCAAAATATTAATGGTTTGTATATGGTATTCTTATATTGTTATCAATTGATCTCCGTCATGTTATCGACAAGCACAACGGGGAGTTTGCTCTTTATTTTTGGATTGAAAAGTTAGTAATGATTGTCTGGGTAATATTGTGACAATATATGAAGAGTGTGCCGGCTGTAGTTACCCAAGCCACGACTGTTGTGGAAAGCACGTTTGGCATCAAATCCTATTCGCATTTGTGTTGAAATATAAGAGTGACACCTCTTTTAAGATGAGGTTCTGTGACAAAAGTACATCTATTTTTATTGGAC
>CAZUHZ010000290.1:0-2613 GCA_964620895.1 uncultured Dysgonomonadaceae bacterium
ATTAACTTGTGAGGAGAGTTTGCCAGTTAAATATATAATAGACCGTATATACATCGCCGAAAATACACATAAATGGAGTTGAAAACCCCTTATTTCTTCTCATTTGCTTATCACAATTTTAAATTGGTTGATAATCAGTAAGTTTGAGGCTAGATGTTGGTGAAGAGTGTATGATTGACAATGGTAAGGAGTTGTTAGCAAAGGAAACAGTCCGTTAGTTCACATTTCTAAAAGCCATTCTCATCATATCCTGTTCTGTTTTTGGAATTTTATATTTGTTTGCAGTATCCCTCCATTCGGAAACAGCTTTTTTTGTTTGTTCAATTAACTCAGTTGCTCGCTTTTCTGAAAGCCTGAAATAAGGTGCAACACTTAAAACAAGATTAAAATCTAGAGAGTTGTCATTTTCAGAAATATTGAGCTTTAATCCTACTCCATATTGATTTGGGTTTAAATCATAGGCTGGCGATAGTCTCCAACCGCTCTTAGTTAATATAAAACCATGATTTCTTAAATGATCATCAGTGTTGCTGATTGCAACTGAGAATATGATTCTTTTAAATAACTCTTCTAAATCTTCATTTACATTTGCGCCGTTTTGTATAATAAACTCTACCAATTCAAGATAGCTCACACCATCATCAGCATCAGCTCCATCATTATATCCAAGTAAAGTCATGGCAGATGAAAAGTGAAGTCTATCCCCGTTTGATGTCCTGTCAAAGCGTTTTGTCAAAAAAGTATGATGTTTACTATTAAATTTTTTGACCAATACTTCAGAAGTGTTAATTTCTGATTTTTGTGCAAGCTCGTTAGCTACCATTTCCCATGCACCTGTGTCAATAAAATCTTCTTTACTGGGGAATTTTGCAATCCAAAGCGCATTAGATAAATCTTTTACACTCGCTTTTGGTCTTGCACCTCCCAATGATGAACCAGGTGCCATTAACAAGTTTATCCACTTCAATAAATCAGGGTTATCTTGTTCTAAATTTCTTTCCAATTCAAGGCTTGCATACTCCAAATCTCTAATAGATGTCCACGGTGGTGCCGAATAGTTTTCGTTATTATCTAAGAATTTTCCATTAGGCTCAGTTTTAAAACGCAAAGCGCCCATTCGGTGAAGATCATAAACGCCAAGTAGGAAATCAGATTCGAAAAGTGGTCGAACAGGACGCTCTTCAATCTTAGCAACAATCGACTCTCTTCGTCTCATCAATACACGCCCCCATCTGTCTGGTGAAGAGTCTAAAAATAGACCGAAATTAGGTTTGTCATCACGAAGGTATTGTTTGCCAGAATAAAAACCTAAATCAGGATCTAAATTATACAAGTGATTACTGTTAAGCCATTCATCTGAATACTCAAAAGAGAAAATTTCTTTTCCTCTCAAAATGTCCACAAACAAATTACCCATAAAAATGGGGTTGTTCAACTCCACCCAATCTGCATATACATATATGTTTTTATATCTCATATTGTACTTGTTATTTTTTAGGTGCTCGAAGACCTGTTCGTAAATCCGCATCTTGAAGTTTTCTCCCCAACTCATCATCTTTAGCTATAGAAAGGATATCCTTTTCTAACCCTAATACATGCAATACTTGAGCATAGATACCTAATGATGTGCCTGGGAATCCATTTTCTACTTGCCATAGTGTCGATCTGGATATGCCTGCACGTTCAGCTACTTGCTCAGCTGTCAATTTTCGCCTTAACCGAGCTAGCTTAATATTTTCACCCATCTCTTTTAGAATGGAAGCAAGCTTAGGCAAAAGAACTGTTCTTTCGTTTCTCATAATGTTCAATATTTGATACAAATATACTATATTTGTTCATTATATCAATCATTAATTGTAGTTGTTTTTCGTGTTAAGATAATAATTTCACTTACATATAATTTCAAATAGATATTCACATCATATTCATTCCATAGCAAAAATGAAACTAACGTGATACTCTTTCAGTTCAAGGATGTCATAATTAACTTGTGAGGAGAGTTTGCCAGTTAAATATATAATAGACCGTATATACATCTTTCTACATCAAAAAAGGCACTATTGAAGCAGACCACTTATCTTGTGACTTTTTATCTATTCTTGCCTGAGAAAACAGAGGGTTTCTCTGTCCCCGTAAACTGTACCACCAATATATCATCGTCCTTTTTTACTTCATAGTTCTCCAACCAATGGTTGATATCGAACGAAACAGCGAAATAGGCAAATCTATGTTGATGGATATTGAAACCCATCTCGGTTAACACTTGGTTTTGTTCTTTCTTATCGGGCTCAATATCAAAAAGGTCTTTTGGTTTTATCTTATTGTAGCTGTAATAGTCCAAATAGATGAGTTGGTGAAGCACCTTGTCTGATGGATGCTTCTGTAGTGCATACTTGTAGAGTGCTTCATAGATATCAAACAATGTATGTTTGTGGAATTGGTAGTGTGTATCGAAGTATTCGCCCAGTTTGAGTAGGAAATCAAATACACTACCGTTTGAACTGATATAGTGCAATGTGTTGATGGCTCTTTTCTTGTTCCAATAGATATCGAGTGCTTTTTCTACCAATGTAGCTTTGTGCAATTCGGTAGGACTCATATAGTTGCTCTCAA
>CAZUHZ010000291.1:0-2582 GCA_964620895.1 uncultured Dysgonomonadaceae bacterium
TAAGCTGTTTTTCACATCCTCAAGTTTTTCAATATTTTCATCCTTATATTCCTCATCATAGCTCGTAATCAACTTTATACTCACATCATCCCCTTCGTTTCTATTTAGCAACACCATTTGAATGAATTCCATCAAGTTTTTCACCTGATAGAAAAGCCGAATGTATGGATCTTGTATTATTATCTCCGTTGCATCTTTCAGATAGGGAGCAAAAAGCTTTTTATAGCTAATCCCCTTCTCGTTCTCTTCAAACACGATGTGTTTTCCTGACAACAACTCTTGCCTAGCAGGTTTCTCCTGTTTTTTGTTCTGTTCAAGAATAGCCCTCTTCTCTTTTGTAGATTCATCTATAGTAGTAGCTCTCGACAAATTTGGATACTGTTTCTCTTCAAGCGTTATAATAACTGTTTTCTCCAAATCATCTTTCGATGTGTAGGAAAACTCCAACTCGTTGAAAGTCTCATCCATTTTCACCAACTGACTCTTCACCCTTCTTCTACACTCAATAGCAAAATCCAACAGCTCTTTTGCCTCTTCTTTACTACACTCCCCATGAGGATGTATTATCTTGCACAATCCCGAAAAAGTTTTAAGTATAGCAGTTCTATCTCTTGTGGTAATTTCATCCGATAGTTCAAAATACTTTGTGCAGAGATGCGTGTAATCTTCATTTCTCAAATCTTTCAATATCTCAGCCAAATAGTCCACAATAAAACCATACCCATCCGTAAAGAACTCATTTCTCAATTTCTCCACTTCCCATCCTGGCAAATAACAATGAACACGGTCAAGAAAAGCACTGTCGTAATAGGCTGCAGGCAATGCCTCAAACAGGTCGGTATGCTTCATCATATAAGAAACAGAGTGCATAGTGTTGCCCACAAACGAGAACGAAGCAGTAGCAAAATAAGGATTACCCCCTCTCGAAAATGATTTCTGTGCCATATAGTTTTTCATCGTATCTACCAAGTTCTTATCCACTCGTTTTTTGATACCTGCAAACTCATCAAAAGCCACATTATCCCAATATCCCACCAATCCAATCTGCCCTGTAGTATTGTTTACAAACAGTTTAGCTTGTGTTACCTCTCCACCCGATATCAACATACCGTGAGGCGACATCTCAGAGTAGATATGACTCTTACCCGTCCCTTTAGGTCCCAGCTCAATTAAGTTATAGTTGTTTTCGCAAAACGAAACCATGCGTGTTAGCTGCAACAACTTACTTCTAAAGTTGAATTGATCGGGCTCTAACCCCAAACTTTGCATTATCAAATCAACCCACTCGTCTTTCGTAAACTCACGCCTAATCTCCTTATACTCATCCAAATCCACATAAGATATCTGAATAGGTTTAAGTCCCTCTATCAACCATGGAGACTCCTTCCCTTTTCCATCGCTTGTAATAAAATAAGAGAGGTCGATAATAGACCAAACCCCCGAGGTGAGAAGCTTACGATGCTTTTCAATAATATCCCTGCTAACCAATACAGGCTCTTTTATATCTAAGTTTGTAAAAGTAGCCAAGTAGGTTCCATCTTTTTCATTTAAGCGAGCCGATATTTTGTCGATAATTCGATGCGAAGCGCCCTCTTTATTTATAATCTCGAATTTCACATCCTCGGCTTTATCACGGTGTACAAGATTATTCTTCAAGATGCTATTAACCTTCTCAATTCCTTCTTGAACAATCACCTCATCAGTCGATGCACAGTGTTGCCCCAACAAGTATTCCAATACATAGGTAGGTACTACAGCATTTCCCTTCACCTCTTTTGTAAGGCTTTTACGAACTACCCTTCCTGCAAAATGTTCTTGTATTTTATCTTTTAGTTCCATCATCAAAATTCATCTTTTTCCATTAGCGAACTTATTCTCACCATATCATTCATACCATCTGTGTTTATACGCATTGTGTTGTTTTTCTTATATGCTTTTACCCAACCAATCGATGCATTGGTTCCTTTGGTATTTAGCGACAATACAATGTCAACTACCCTATCTTTAGGATTATTAGAGGCAGAATTCAAATTCACCTCCACTTCATCAGAGAGCAACTCACCCGTTTCGGAATAGATAGCAAACACCAACTCATTGTTCTTCAGCTCATTCGATACAGGTTGGTCTTGCAATAGTTTTATCTTCATAAAACTCGATGTTATTCTATCTGTTTTCTCAACCACCTTGAATGTAACCGTTTCGCTCTCCTCTTTATCTGCTCTATGCACTACTAATGTAGGAGTCAACAACTCTTGCAAACTTGCTCCACCATGCACAAACTGCAAGCCCACATTGCCCTGCTTGTGATATCTGTTGGTGGCTCTTGGTATCAAAACTTTCAAATTGGTATCCAGGTTGGTTGTGTTTCTCAAATCCATCTGATATCCATCTACAGGACCATCCAACTCCTCTGCAACTACAAAGCGAACATGCTCACGGGCATATCCTTTTGTTTTGGGCAGTCGTTCCCTGTTTTGTGGTTTTATCTCGGTGTGATTATACAAGAAACCATGATCGGATGTAACGCGGGCATGACGAATATTCCATGTACCAAGTTTACCCAACAACGCTTTTATATCTTC
>CAZUHZ010000292.1:0-2581 GCA_964620895.1 uncultured Dysgonomonadaceae bacterium
ATATAAACAACACCTTTTTATAGCCAATCTTATCGGCAATAGAGCCAGTGAGAACTGGTAGGAAATAGAGAAAAGCTGTGCCAATTCCCATTATATGCCCTTTTTCAGCTTGCGAAAACTCTAATCCTCCCATATCGGACGAGCCCGTCAAATAATTGGCAAACAGCATAAAAAATCCATACCATGCCCAACGTTCAAAAAGCTCAATACTGTTGGCTACCCAAAAAGTTTTAGGGAATTTCTTAAATACTTTTCCTGCTCTCATAATGTCTGTACGATGTTTTGTTTTATAATTTGTTGTGTATCTTATTTTTCTTTTACTGCAAACTAAGAAGTGTTTGATAGAGAACTACTTCATTTCTATAACCAACCGCGAAAGTGCTTTTGGATAGCCTCGTTCGGTTGCCAGTTTTGCAGCTAGTTTGTCAATATCATCTTTGGTAATAGCATCTAATATAGAGTTGTTGTTAGATTTTACTTGCGTAGAGATGATTTTCTCTTCCTGCATCTTATCTATAATCTGATTGGCAACAGTGAGTGCAGAAGAGGCTTTGATTATTTCGCTACGAGCATAGAATTTAGTGGCGAAACTAACTTCACCAACCCTTAGGTTGACATCGCTGCCTGGTATCTGTTGTGCGCCAAACATGGGTGGTGCACCAACAGTTGCTGATTTAAATGATGGAACAAATTTTGCTACATAATCGATAGCACTTTCTGTTCTAGTTTTTACTTCATCTTCTTCCCAACCACACTTCAGTTTTCGATTGATGTTTTCATTAAATTTTGGTTGTGCACCATCGTTGCTCTCTACCAATCCATTTCTGAAGAGTGTAATATCTTCTGTCATTCCATGAATTTGGTAGTAATCATCGCAGTAAGGCGTAAGCTGTGCCATACCATGTGATGTGCCACGTTTGCCATGAAAAATAATCTCAGGAATTAACCCCGCTATTGGTTGCCATTTTGAAACATAAGCAGCTTTAAACTCAATCAGACATTTTACATCCAACCCTAACGACTCATCAAACTTGCCAGTTCTAAACCCAGTTGCGTTCACTAAGTAGTTTGCCTTGTATATAGTGTCGTTGGTATGTATCTCCCAATTGTAGTCTTTGTCTTGGTTACGTACATCTTTTACATGTTCAACTTTGGTGTTTAATTTGAACGTGCAATTGTCGGTTTTTTCTAGTGCCAGTTGAGCTTGAGCTCCCAATCTAAATAAATTCCAACCATATTCCTGAACCAATATCACAGGCGTTTTCAACAGACTATAGTCAATCAGTTTTACAGCATTGCCCATCCACTCATTGTGTGAGGTAGGACGTTCCACTGTTGGCTGTTTTGCCAAAACATCTAAATCTTGTTTACTATATGTTTTATAATAATTTTCAGGAGCACCCAAAACCGCATTGGAGGAATCTTCTTCAATTAGCTGTTTGTAATACTCAACCATCTTGTTCAGTCTATCTTCGATATTTTCTACTTGATACTTTTCGGTTTTCGGAACGGTTATAAGTGTTGGCCTTTTATCGATGGAGTGGGGGAAGAGACGTGCCATTTCGATGGATTGTTTCATCAGAATTCGACACTGCTCGTCAGAAATGTCGGGATATAAATTCCCGCCAGCATGCAGATGACAGAATGGGGGTCCATTTACAACACTCTTTTCTTGTTCAATCAAAACATTATTTATTCCCAGTTCGGATAGTTGTAATGCTACAACAACACCCGAAACTCCACCTCCAACAATCGCAACATTGTAAATCTTGTTCATTTTAAAATAACTCTTGTATTTCTGCAAAACTGTCTATCACTTTGTTTGGGTTATATACAGAAATGTGTTCGTTGTAGTTATATCCGTAGCTCACCCCAATGCTATCCATCTTTGCATTTTGTGCTGCAAGAATATCATTTTTAGAGTCACCTATCACTATGCATTTCTCCACCTCTGTATTCATTTTCTCCGCAAGGTGTATAAGAGGCGCTGCATCGGGTTTTTTCTTTGGCAGGGAGTCTCCACCTACCCAATATCGAAAGAACTGTTTAATTGATAATTCTTCTAATATTGGTTCAACAAACTCAAAAGGTTTATTTGTGCATATCACCATCTTGTATTCTTTATTGTCAAGATACTTCAATGTCTCTAATACACTTGGATAGAGATAGGTTTCCACACATAAATACTCTTTATAGGCTGCAAAGAAAATAGGAGAAGCCTCGTTAAATAGTTCTTTAGTAACTTCCTCTGGTTGCAAAGCATGTTTTAATGCACGCATCATGAGTTTTTTAGCTCCATTACCTACAAATGGAGTAGCTTCATCAATAGTCAGAGGACCGAGGTCGTAATGCGATAACATCTTATTGATAGCCAATGTAAGATCGGGGATGCTGTCAATAAGCGTCCCATCCAGATCGAAAATGATAAGTTCTTTGTCTTTAAAATTCATAACTATTACTTTTAGTGCAAAGATGGGTAAATTTATTTTGAATTAAACTTGGTGGAGACTTATTAATGTTAAAAAAGGGTCTCTAAATGTAGTAAACATCAGTAATTGTTCATTTATTTAAATGCTTACTA
>CAZUHZ010000293.1:0-2575 GCA_964620895.1 uncultured Dysgonomonadaceae bacterium
ATAAGCATGATATCTACAGCAGCTTTTGGCGGCTTATTATGGTCTCCTGAGTTGCGCCACGCCCAGTCCGAAACAGACTTCATTCGTCGTTTACAAACCATGCTGCTTGCACCTCAGGCAGTAGTAAACGCCTGGTATCTTAAAAACGTTCCATGGTTTCAATTGAATGTTGATAAAAATAATGCTGATTTACAACACGAAAACGCTGATGAGTTGGAGTCATTGGTTCGCATACTATTCAAAGAAAGAATGTCGTTAATACCCTACATATATGCTGCGTTTTCTGATTATTCTGACAAAGGAATTCCTCCGTTTCGTCCGCTTATCATGGATTACCCCACTGATAAACATGTACGCAATATTGCTGACCAATTTATGATAGGCAAAAACCTAATGGCAACTCCTACCACCATGGATAGTAATAGTCGTTCTGTTTATTTTCCAGAAGGAATATGGTATGACTACAATACTCATGAAAAATATGAGGGAATGAAAACATATACGATAGATATAACAACAAGCAAATTGCCATTATTTGTGAAATCGGGATCTATTGTACCCGTGGCAGTTCCAGTTGACTACATTGCTGATGACACCAAATTTGAAATTACGGGTAAAGTTTTTGGTGACTCTCCTGCTCCTTTTACGTTATTAGAAGATGATGGTATCAGCTATGATTTTGAGAAAGGAAAGTCTAACAATTTTGTGCTGAGTGTTGCAAATGGTAAAGGTGTTGTTAAACGTAATGGTAATTTTAAAAATACGCGTTATAAAGTTACTGACTGGGAGTTTATTAAGTAAAACAAAAAGAAACACAGTTTGTATTTCATAAAAACATCCTATATTTGTTAGTTTATTATGAAAAGCAACAAACTAGACTTTTAATTATTATAGATACATGTACTAACTAACTAAACAAAAAAATTAAATTCATGAGCAAACAATTAAGTAGAAGAAATTTTATCAAATCAGCAGCGCTAGGTGCTGCCGGAGTAGTTATGCTACCGCAATTTCTTGCTTCCTGTAAGCAAAACAAGAAAGACGCCAATGGTGCAGATGATGGAGTTATCCGTCTCGGATTTATTGGCTTAGGTCAACAGTCTATGTATTTGCTAAACGGATATTTAGGATTTCCCGATGTGCAAATTGTAGCTGGTAGTGATGTTTACGGAATAAAAAGGGAGCGATTCCTAAAACGTGTAAACGATCACAATGCACAAGGTGAACAACAAGTAGAAGTGAAAACTTATGAAAACTACAAAGACTTGCTTGCACGCGAAGACATTGATGCCGTAGTTATTGCATCGCCCGATCATTGGCATGCCTTTATGGCTATCGACGCTTGCAAAGCAAAGAAAAACATCTATCTAGAAAAACCTCTTACCTTTACAATCAAAGAAGGGCAACTGCTTAGCAAAGCAGTACGCGACAATGGTGTAATACTAGCTGTTGGTAGCCAACAACGTTCCGACGTTAATTTTCAACATGCCGTGAAAATGGTACAAGAAGGCAAGATTGGTAAGATTGAGCGAGTAAACGCTTATGTAGGTGCACCTCCCACACCTTACGACCTTGCTGAAGAACCAGTTCCTGCCGATTTGAATTGGCCCTTATGGTTAGGTCCATCAGAATTTGTGCACTACAATTCGCAGTTGAACCCTCCCATCTCTCTCGATCCTGAGCAAAACGAACAGTTTTGGGGTGCATGGCGCTGGTATAAGGAGTTGGGCGGAGGTTTCACAACCGATTGGGGTGCTCACATGTTCGATATTGTTCAATGGGCTTTAGAGATGGACAATAGCGGTCCTGTAGAAATTATTCCCGCTGGTTTTGAAGATACAAAATATCTCACCTTCAAGTATGACAATGGCACAGTTGTTACCGAAGAACCATTCAACGAACAGCAGACAAAAGGTGTAAAGTTTTGGGGTGAAAATGGTTGGATTGAGGTTTCAAGAGGGCACTATGTTGCCTCAGACGATAGTTTGTTGCCTCCTCAGGCAGAAGCCTCAGAAGGTGCTTACGAAACACAAATCCCGCACCTTGAGAACTTTGTGAATTCACTAAAAACAAAAACAGATCCAGTAGTACCAGTAGAAATAGGACATCGTTCGTGTACTGTTTGTACATTGGGTAATATTGCTTACGATTTAGGAAGACCTATTAAATGGAATCCTAAAACAGAGACATTTGTTGATGACCCTGAAGCAGATGGTAACAGGCTCTACAATAAAACGTATAGCGATGGATATACTCTTTAGGATAATTGATTAAAACATACATCAACTAAACAATTTAAAGAAGCTGCACTTGTGTAGCTTTTTTAAATTGTAGGTCTATATAAAGACTTACAATGTTCTTTACCAATACTACAAAACAATTCCATAGCTGGATTCAAGCACTTTTTTTCATCTAAAACGATAAAAAAGCACTTTTTTGAAAAAAAAGATTCAAAACATTTTGAAGGTAATAAAAAAGAGCTATCTTTGCACTCGCAATCCACAAGGAACTAGCAAACATTAAAAACGGTGTGGTAGTTCAGTTGGTTAGAATACCTGCCTGTCACGCAGGGGGT
>CAZUHZ010000294.1:0-2571 GCA_964620895.1 uncultured Dysgonomonadaceae bacterium
CCATTCCTTTCAACCCAATACTTTTAAGATCGCCTCCCCAGCCAGATCCCCTATCTTTCTCATGCTTCAATAGCACAATCGATGACACATTATATACTGGCACTGTATATCTAAGATACAGAAATGCCAACAACAATGCCACTACCACACTCGCTACAAACCATTTCCAATGCTTTAAGTAGCGAAACAGTATTTCCAAAATGGACACCTCGTTCTCACCATTTTTGTTTATATCTAAAGGCGATTGAAAGGATGATCTATTTTCGTTCATAAATTAACGGATATACTTAATTGAATGAGGAGCAATGATACACCTCCTGTAAATGGAGGGCTACAATTTATCTTCAAACACCATTCTACTGCGCGATGCAGTTACCCCCTCACTAGTTTCTAGTTTAAACAAAAACTCATTATCACCCACCTCTTTATAATATACATTTCCTTTGTCGCCAAAGTTGAGCTCTCGCAAAAAGTTTACCTCCACACGTTTTAATATATGCTCCGAATAGAAGTCGAGCGTAAAAACATTGCAAATAGCTTCTAGGTATTTAAGCACATTGGTGTGTACATTTAGGTCGATATCGCTGTATTTCACCTCGAAACTACTGGATACTTCACCCTCTATATCGGGTATCCTACCAGCAGCTTCTATTGGGACATCCTCATCAATAACAAAACGATTCAAATCAGGCACTTCGCTCATGGGCATGCTTCGTCTTGTGTCGAGGTCTAACACAGCCCACGACAGCTTTGCATAACCTATCACACCACTATCACCATTTTTGGCTTCATTGGTCAATCTAAAGTTGCGTGTTGTAAACACATTGTTCACATCTTTCACCCAGGTCTCTATAGATAAACGGTCTCCAATAGTGGGTATTGAGTCTATCTCCATAGCAAAGCGCGACACCACCCACGAGCAGTTTTCTTCTTGTAAGTCTAACAAGCCAAGCCCTTGCTGGTCGGCATCTTTTCCAGCCGTACTCACAATCATGTCGGCAAGCACAATTGGTGAAACATTTTTCTGAAAATCGACGTGTGCAGCATCAATTTTATACTTGAATAGTGTTGGTTGTCTCATTTATATTGAATCTGTATGTTGTTTGTATCGCTATTGATCAGTGAAAGCTTATTGCTGGCAACTTATATTGGCAACAAAGATAATTAAAAGGTTGGAGACATCGAACACCCCACACCACAAAAACAACAAAGTAGAGCCACAGCAATTAGCCCACATTACTAAACTGAGTGGAAAACTGGATGCTGGAACTGAATTACTACATATAAAGTAACAACAATTGAATTATTTTATATATCTTTACAAGCATTATTCAAAAATGCATCTCGATGAACATTACACGCATCTTTTCCACAAATGTGCTTTTGTGGCTTACTACAACTGTTTTTATCTTTTCAATCAAGGCTGACGATACTGCCGATTCCATTCGAATGCAAATGAAGCATTTAAAAGGAGAGCACTTATTGCAAGCTCACAGCAATCTGTGTCGCTTGGCTGCTGGTGAAGATAATATTGATAATGAACTTGCTACACTAAGTGCGTATATCAAAGAAGCCAACCGTCAGAACGATGTTGAAGCCGAGGGGCAGGCACGCAGCATGCAAATGATGTGTTACTATAATTATGACATGGTTGATAGTCTAAAAAATGCACTCCCCAACAATCTAGCGTTTATGGGCA
Source organism: uncultured Dysgonomonadaceae bacterium (assembly GCA_964620895.1). Lineage (GTDB taxonomy): Bacteria > Bacteroidota > Bacteroidia > Bacteroidales > Dysgonomonadaceae > UBA2632. Next base: position 1,700 of record CAZUHZ010000294.1, read on the forward strand.
AGCATGGCTTGTGGGATCATTATTACAATTCGTGGAATACACTGGTAGAGCTCTATCTCTACGACGATAATATTCAAACTGCTCTACTTGAAGCCGATAAGATGTATGCAGATGCTAAGGAGAAGAACAGCAACTATGGTATAGGTGTTTCGACTTATTGCATGGGCTCTATTTATCAAACAATGCAACGTTTTTCGGAGGCTAAGCAATCGCTTGAAGAAAGTATTGTGGCACTCACAGAAGAAGAAGATATCAGCCTGCTTCTCTCTGCCTACAATGCGCTGGGCGAAACACTTGATGGACTGGGACAATACGATGAGTTGCGCAACATGTCGATGGAATGGAAGGGTGTTTTAGATAATTACAAACAAAAAGCTTTGGCACTGGGCTACACCCCTTCGCTCAATGGCAGGTATCTCTATTGCACGCTTGCTGCCGCCGTTGCAGAAATAGAGACAGGGCATTTTGACAGAGCAGCCGAGTTGCTCTCCGAGGCAGAGGCCTTTGGGGAGGGACGTAAACCAGTCTATCGTTACAAGTTTTTGCAGGTACAAGCGCGTTACTTCGCTGCAACTAAGCAATACGACAAAGCTGTTGCAAGCAACAATGAAAACATGGATATTCTAGCGTCGGTAGGCGATTCCATAAGCTTACTTACGGTGGAGTTGCAACAAGCCGAATTAATGTTTGCAGCAGGTCAACACAAAGAGGCGGCAGAGCTGTACAAACAAATTATACCACGCAAAGACAAACTACGCAACCGCGAATTGTCTTCGCAACTAGATGAGCTGCGTACAATATACGAAGTGGATAAACTTACATTAAAAAACAAAATAGCGAACAATCAGCTTTATTTTCTATTTATTACTAGT
>CAZUHZ010000295.1:0-2479 GCA_964620895.1 uncultured Dysgonomonadaceae bacterium
AAAAATGGATGGTTTCTCGACCCTGGTAATCCTCAAACAGATGACTACCTACTTTCAATTGTAAACGAAGTTGTTACCAACTACGATGTTGATGGGGTTCATTTCGATTACATTCGTTACCCAGACCAATCTACACGATTTCCCGATAGAACTACCTTTAATAAATATGGAAAAGGGAAAACCATAGCCAACTGGAGAAGAGAAAACATAAACCGATTCGTAACTAAAATGTACGATTCAGTGAAAAAGATAAAACCTTGGGTGCAGGTTAGTAGTGCCCCTTTAGGCAGATACAGGCCATTGCACAACAAAAATGATGGATGGAATGCATTTGAAACCGTTTTTCAAGATGCTGGCTATTGGATGATGAGCGGAAAGCACGATGCTCTATATCCCATGATGTATTATCGCGATCAACTTTTCTATCCTTTCGCAGATGATTGGGTGTTGCACAGCAACAAACGAATCATTGTACCAGGTCTTGGTCCCTATCAAATGCTCGAATTGGGATGGCCAAAAGAAGATATTGTGAGTCAAATGGACTATTCACGCACCAAACAGATGACAGGACAAGCCTATTTTCGCACCGAAAATGTTTTATCTAATGTAAAGGGGATTCTATTTTCAATCAATGATTTTTATAAATATCCCGCCAAGCTTCCTGCAATGACTTGGTTGTCGGATACCTTGCCTGATCCTCCGTTTGACTTAACAGCCGAAAAGGTAAAGGGAATATTTCAGTTAAAATGGAGGAGCAATAAAGATGAACGCATTACTTATACAGTTTATAGATCAGATAATGATGAATTTGATATTCAAAATGCAGAAAAGATAGTTGCAACTGGCATAAGGGAACCTATGTTTGAGCAGTATGTAGAAGATAATGATGAAGCATATTATTATTATATTACTTCATCCGATGCTTTTAACAACGAAAGTGTTGTTAGTCATGTTGCTTTTTACTATCATTCAAAAACAATTAAATAGTGTCTGCCAGAAAACTGCTGCATTTTGAGTCTTTGATAAGAAAACGTCAAAGACAAAGCCTGTTCCGCCTGCACGGAAGCTTTCGAAGTTTTTGAAATTAAGGAACTGACGAACGAAGTAAGAGCAGAGGCAAAGCTTGCTTTGACTATGCCTTACAAGTAGGAAGAAGACAAAGTCAATTTACTTTAGTAAATGACTGTTTCAAAAACGAGAGTAACGCAGTATTTGGCGTTTTCTTGCTAAGACTAAATAGACAGTATTTCAATAAATAGAGACCAAAGATTCAGTAGCAATGGATAATGAAAAAATCCGTAACCAAGTAAAAGAAGAATTTGTAGAGTATTTAACGTTGCACAAGCACCGTAAAACAGCGGAGCGTTATGCTATTTTAGATCATATTTATTCTACAAAGGGACACTTCAACATGGACTCGCTTTACAACTCCATGGTGGAAGAAGCTAGTTTTAGGGTGAGTCGATCTACGCTTTATAACACAATGGAACTTTTAATAGATTGCGGTTTGGTGGTTAAGCATCAATTTGGTGCCAACGCTTCACAATATGAACGAGCTTATGGTAACGAAAATCACGATCACATCATTTGTATTGATTGTGGAGTAGTGCGCGAATCGCGCAGTCCACTTCTTAGTTCAACACAATTAAAAAAAATAACGAAATTCACAGTAAGCTATTATAGTATGTATATCTATGGTGTATGTAGTAAATGTAGCCATGCACGAAGAATGAAACTAAACAGAATGAGAAAAAAATGAAAGTAGATGTATTGTTAGGCCTTCAATGGGGCGACGAAGGAAAAGGAAAAATTGTAGATGTATTAACCCCCAACTATAAAGTAGTCGCCAGATTTCAAGGTGGACCAAATGCTGGTCACACTTTAGAATTTGAGAATCAAAAGTATGTTTTGCGCTCCATCCCTTCAGGCATTTTTCAAGGAGGAAAAATAAACCTCATTGGAAACGGTGTCGTTATCGACCCTGCTCTATTTAAAGCGGAGGTAGAATCATTGGAAGCGTCAGGACATAATTTGACCGATAGACTTTACATATCAAAAAAAGCTCATCTAATACTTCCTACCCATCGTTTGTTAGACGAAGCTTATGAATCCTTCAAAGGTGATGATAAGATTGGTACAACAGGAAAAGGAATAGGACCCGTGTACACCGATAAAATAAGTCGCAATGGCTTGAGAGTGGGTGATGTGTTTCACAACTTCAAACAGAAATATGACGCTGCTGTCAAGAAACACAAAATGCTATTGTCTCAATACGATCTCGAATATGATCTTCCATCTTTGGAAGAAGAGTGGTTTGCAGGTTTAGAAAAACTTAAAACCTTTAATATTATTGATAGCGAGCAATTCGTAAACGATCAACTCAAACAAGAAAGAAGTGTGTTGGCTGAAGGTGCACAAGGTTCGCTGCTTGACGTAGATTTTGGTACTTATCCTTTTGTTACCTCTTCCAACACGGTTT
>CAZUHZ010000296.1:0-2474 GCA_964620895.1 uncultured Dysgonomonadaceae bacterium
TTTATTCTTCACCCCTCACTCTTTTTACTTCTTACTGTTGACTGATTTCTAGTTACTTTACAATTATTATTCGTATATTTGCTATTGATTTTGCAAGAAATATTAAAAGCTGAAAAAGCATGAAGAAAATACTCTTTACAACTACTCTTCTTTTCCTTTTTGCTATTGCTGTTACAGCACAAGTAAGTGTAAAAGAGAACGAAAAAGCTAAAGCCCTGATTGAGCTAGCTCGGGAGTTTGCTTCAGAGAGGGAGTTTGCAGAGGCTGCCCAACGCCTACAAATGGCTTATGATATCAACCCCAATTTGCTCGACTGTAAATCATTTTATCTGTTGGGGCTCTCCTATTATATGATGGAAGATGCCCCATTGGCAATTAAGTTTTTGGAATTAGCAGTTGATTGTGAGAAGGATAAGGCGACACTCTCTAAAGCATATTCCTACTTAGGCTATTCGTACGACGATATGGGAGATTACAAGCAAGCAGTTGAGAATTGCGAAAAAGCAATTTACAATAGCAGTGATAATGAACAGATATCAATTATTTACGAGGATTTGGCAAATATGCATTTTGATGAAGAGAAGGGTGAGAAGGCTATCCAAAGTATGAAAAAGAGTATTGCTCATTACCTCAAACATCTATCCATTACAGAAGATGATGTGATGATGGGTAGTGTGAAGAATGAAGAGCTGGGCAAAAGATACTTTAATTTAACATGGTTTGCTTCCTCACTCAAATTGGAGTCTGACATGATTGACTCTGTTGTGAAATCTGCCCTGTCTGGCAATGAAGATGCCATTGGTTACTGTAAAGAGTACCAAATAGCCTACAAAGATGCCATTGTGCTTCCCGATAGTAGTAGTGAAGAGGATAAATCAGCCAAAGTATTGATTGAAAAGGCTGCTCAGCAGATTGAAAACGAACAATATGCTTCAGCTATTTCAAATCTCGAAAAAGCACACAGATTGAGCCCTGCAATGTTTGATGGCAACACCTTTTACCTACTCGGGTTAGCATACAACACAATAAAGAACTATTCGTCAGGAATAAAATATTTAGAGAGGGCTCTCAACTATAGTTTAGATAAGAATGAACTCTACCGAGTATATAGCGCATTGGGCTATGCCTACAACATGCTAGAAGATTATTCCAATGCAGAAATAAATGCAGAACGGGCGCTTTATTTAGCCGATAACAATGAAGAGGTTTTGGAGTGCTCCTTAAGATTGGCGTCTATCTACTTTGCAAAGGACGACTACAGCAGTACTGTAGATAGCTACCAAAATGCAATAAAATATTATATGAGAATTCATTCCATTACCCCCAAAGAGGTGATGAAGGGCAATGTGAAAGATAAATTTCTGGCAGACAATTATATGCGACTCACAATGCTACTCAACAAATTGATGAGGGGCGAGGAGTCTGACGATCATTTGCAAAAAGCTGCCTTGTGTGGGAGTGAATATGCTATTGATATTCTTGAAAAGAATGGGATTGATTACGAGTAGTGAGATATGAAATGTAGGAAGTTTCTGTAAAGATTTCACTCGCGAAGTTCCGTTTGCTTTTGTTTCTGCTTTTTTCTACTGCGCCAATCTTTTGCGTGGTTATATTGTTGAAGTCTCACATCTTTCTTTATCCACGCTTTATACCTAAATCTACTACCCACACATCTATACTATTCAATCTACACCAAAAATCAGTTGGTTGAGCAATTTGTGCAAGTTGTAGCAAACCAACTACTTGTGTCTCTCAAATGCTTAAACTATATTAATTAACAAAAGAAACCTAGTACTTTGTATTGCACGATACTATGTTTTGTTTAATTTTGTTCTTAAACAGATAATATAGAGCCCCATGAAAGTCGAAAATATACAAAGTCAGATGCGCAAAGGTGTGCTAGAATACTGCATTCTTTCTATCATAAAAAATGGAGAGGTATATCCTGGAGATATTATTGAAGAGGTGAAAAATGCAGGGTTGCATCTTTTTGAAGGAACACTCTATCCACTACTAAATAGGCTGAAAAATGCAGACATACTTAGTTATAGATGGGTAGAAAGCACAACGGGACCTCCTCGAAAATACTTTTCACTTACACCCAAAGGGCTAGAGTTTTATGAACTATTGGGGGCTACATGGAGCGAGCTTAGCTCGAGCGTAGAAATATTGATAAATAAAAGCAATGAGCTAGAGGATGATAAGGTGAATGAAGAGAGCGCTTCGTCAGATTTATAAATAATATCAACACACATAAGAGATGAAAAGAACAATCAACATCAATTTCCAAGGTCAATTGATAACCATCGAAGAGACAGCCTACAACTTGTTGAATGAATATATTAAGAGCTTGAAAGAGTACTTTAGTAGCGATGCTGAGGGAAATGAGATAGTGAATGATATTGAAAACCGTATTGCGGAGCTGTTTGGCAATAGGTTGAAACATGGCATACCATGCATAACCGATGATGATG
>CAZUHZ010000297.1:0-2467 GCA_964620895.1 uncultured Dysgonomonadaceae bacterium
GAAAAAGCAGCAGCATAAAATAAAAAAAGAGGATGCCCTTATTAGACACCCTCTTTAACTTTTACACCTATATTGTTAAGGAATTCTTATTTTGAATACTTCCCCAAGTGACAAGCGGAACATCGTTTTGCATTGGAGATGCTTATGTTCATCTAGTCATAAAAACACGCAATACAAAACAACCGTAATTTCCCACATCCAAATATTTATCCCCACCTCCACTTATATCTGAAAAACACATCGCTCAATCACCGAATTTCCATAAAAAACTCTTCGATTGCTTCCAAAGTAGTATCCTTTAGTATCACCTTTTTGTCTTTATCTAAAAGATAGAGCGTTGGGATGGCTTTGATGTCGTACAACTGTTTGTTTGCAATGACTTCACCATCGTCATAAGAGTTAATCCAATGTTTTTGCGGTAAGCTTGGTAGTGCTTTGCGCCACTCATCTATATTGCTATCGGGATAGATACTTAATACAGTGAGCATCATGCTAGCAGGATTGTTGAGCGAGAAAATGCCTTGAAGTGCTTTAGAGTTGACTAGCTGCTCTGTTGTTGTAGCACAACTTGGACAGTCGGGATTGGTGAAAAAGAGAATTAGATAGTTGCTTCGTATCGTATGCATCATTTTATTTTCTCCATTGGCAAGTGTGAAAGCAAAATTTGTGGCTTTCGTGCCTGCTCTGTTTTTTAGAACCATTTTTTGTTGAAAACTATACACTTCTTGTTTTATTTGTGTTAGTATTCCAGACTCTACTAAGTGATTCACTACAGGTATGTAGAGTTCATCGTTGCGAAAGGGTGAATTGGGATCGTAAAGATATTTTTCGTAGAGCGTTGCAAAGTGGGCATACATGGTGGGATGCTGCTTTGCTCTGTCCAACATTGTATTGATCGATTTCTCTGCATCTGTGTAAGATAGCTGATACAGAAGATGAATATAGTCAACCAAACCCTGCTCAGTTATTTCGGGTTGTTTAATAAGGGTTGTATCGGCAAAATCGTATAAGTCCCAATAATGTTTTGATAAATAAATGCTGACATCATCACGACTAGTTATCATAACGGGAACAGAAGGTAGAGGGAATTTAGTGTCACTATTTACACCATTTATCGAATTCTCCTGTTCGCTCAACCCCTTCTCTTCAGAGGGTTTAGAGGTTTGCGATGTGCAACTACCTAAAGCGATTAGAGTAAACAATACTAAAAAAGGAATGTGTAAATTGAATTTCATATCAGCTTTATTTTTGTCAGTATAACATTATTTTAAGAACAAACATACGAAAAAAGTGTTAGTTTTGTTATATGCTATTATTATATAGCAATTATTTGATTAGACTAAAATGAAAATAAGATATTTACTTTTGCTCTTAATACTAATTGTTGTTTCCTGCTCGGAGGATACCGATATAGAGCTTATTGTACCTAAAGAACGTACTGTGCTTGTATATGTGGCTCTAGATAATAATTTATCTGGAGAAATGAGTGATGTACATGCTTCATTAATGGAAGGTTGGAAAAATTCAGATAAAAAAGGTAACTTACTTATTTTTGCAGATAGTAGAGGAGAAGATAAACCGCTGCTAATAAATATAAAAAAGCGAAGCAATGAAGTTATAGCAGATACAATATTTAGATATCCCGAAGAGAATTCTGCATCACCCGAGTTGTTAGCAAGAGTAATCAATGATATTAAAGCTCTTTTTCCTGCCGAAAGTTACGGCATGTTACTCTTTAGCCATGCCTCGGGATGGCTGCCAGAAGGTGTATTTAAAAACCCTTTTAAATTGGAAACTAGTTTCAATAACAACAGATCAATTCCTGTCTCTCGTTCAATTTTTGAAGATAATGGGCGCGAGATGGAGTTTGCAGATTTTGTTGAAGCTATACCAGACGGAATGTTTGAGTTTATTGCTTCTGAAATGTGCTTTATGTCGAGTGTAGAAACAGCTTATGCATTACGTAATAAAACAAAGTACTTATTGGCATCAGCACCAGAGGTGTTGAGTCCTGGTTTTGAACCTATTTATAAAACATCGTTAGATTTACTTTACAAGCCAAAGGCTGATTTAGAAGGATTTGCACAAACATATTTCGATTACTTTAATGGATTGCAGGGAGCTTATCAATCTGCTGCTATAAGTGTAGTAAAAACTTCTGAGATGGAGCCATTGGCATTACTAGTAAGTGAGATTGATTTAGGGCTTACACAAGAGGCAATAAATAATGTGCAGTTTTATGATAGAAATGGCAGGCCAAATTTATTTTTCGATTTTAGAGACTATATTGACCAAGCAGCAACTTCTGAGCAAATGAAGCAGTTGGATCTGTTGTTGGATAAAGCAGTTATATTTAAACGCAATACACCTAAGTTAATTGATATATATATTGCTAAGCATAGTGGCTTGTCAGTTTATATTCCACAAGAGGCTTTACCAGGGCTAAATGAGGCGTATAAAGAAACGG
>CAZUHZ010000298.1:0-2453 GCA_964620895.1 uncultured Dysgonomonadaceae bacterium
TCCAAGGTTATGTCATTAGCAGATCAATTGCTTAAAACCCAATTGGTAGTAGAAAATCAATTATTTTGTTGCATTATTATTGTACCTTTGTACTTATCCAATTTTTATAACTAATAAAGTGCACTGACAACTTCTTTTGCCACACACTTTTGGTAAAACTATTATGATATGATTTTTTTTAAAAACTTAATAAAACAATCCATTGTTACTTCCTGGATATGTCTTGTTTTTGTTTTAGTACAGCCCCTTCAAGCGCAAACGGTAAATACGGAAGATGAGGAGGAGATAAAGCTTGGCTTAGTATTGAGTGGTGGTGGAGCAAAAGGCTTTGCCCATATTGGTGCGTTGAAAGTGTTTGAAGAGGAAAACATACCCATCACACTTATTACAGGCAATAGTATTGGTACAATAGTAGGTGCACTTTACTCTCTTGGATACTCTGCACAAGACATTGAGGATTTTACGAGAGAGCAAGATTGGGAAATGTTGCTGTTGGATGAGGTGCCTCGAAAGCTGCAATCGCCTTTTAAGCAAGATTTTGAACATAAATATCTTTTGCAACTCAACTTTGACACAAAAGATCGAAAACTGTCTTTACCCTCTGGTTATGTGAAAGGCAACAATATATTGAATCTTTTCAGTGGTATTACTGCAAACATATCCGATAGTGTTAACTTTTCTGATTTGCCCATCCCTTTTTCTTGTGTAGCCTACAACATAGGAACAGGAAAAGAGGAGGTGTTGAGTCATGGACATTTGCCCACAGCAATGTTGTCGAGTATGGCTTTCCCAGGTGCTTTATCGCCAGTTAGTTTCAACGACATGCTTTTGGTTGATGGAGGGGTTATTAATAATTTTCCTGTTGATGTTGCAAAAAATATGGGTGCTGATATAATAATAGGGGTTGATTTGAAGCAAGTGCAAGATCAAGATTCAAACTCTGGGTCTATCACTTCCATTCTGATGGGGATTATCAATCAGATTGAGGTTGAAAAACACAACAAAAATATAGAACTGGCTGATGTGGTGATTAATCCTAAATTGGATGGTATTTCTACATTCGACTTTAAAGCTAGTGTGGTAGATAGTGTCATGAAGCAGGGAGAAAGAGCAGCTCGCGAACAAATGCCTAAAATAAGGGAGCTAATTGCTGGACGTAATATAAAGCGAAACAATAAAGACCTTACCTACAATCATAACGATGAGTGGCTCATCAAAGATGTGATAATAGATGACGATGATCATAATGAATCGAAGTTTATAAACTTCACATTAAATATCACCCCAAACACACTTTATACAACAAAAGAGTTAGATGAAGCTGTTAAAAGGGTGTATGCATACGGCAACTTCGAGATGGTGAATTATAAATTGAAACCAAATGGTGAAGGATACAATCTTGAATTGATTATAAAGGATAAGAAAGAGTCGAAGTTGATGTTAGGAGCAGGTTTCAACACCGTTAATCTAGCTGCTATTTATGCCAACTACTCAAAACAAAACTACTCCAATTTTTTTAGTCTTATGATGATTGATACAAAAATTGCCGTCAATCCTCAGATGAAATTAAAAATGGAGACTAACCGTGCCCCTTTTTCAACTATTGGCTTTGAGGTTAGTTCACGCTACAATAGACTTAATCTATATGAACAGGGTAGTAGGTCGGGTAAAATAGATATTGTGAATGTTGCAGCCTCATTATATACCAATAAAAGGTTCCAAAACACCATTGATATGGGGTTGGGGATGACTCAACACTATTTTAATGGCAACACATATAGTCGCAACGCAAATAATTTGAATACCTTGTTTGATGCTGATGCTGATGGATTTTATTCAACGCTGTTTGGACAGTTTACAATAGACAGCAGAGACAATGTCTATCTACCCAAGAAGGGACTCTATTTGAATACGCGGTTTTCACTCCTTGCAAACAAAGGAGACTTCACCAACATCGTTCCCATCTATTATCTCAAGCTAAACTCTGTGGTGCCACTCGATGAAAATGTTTCATTATTGGCTGATTTTCATCACCGAACTTTGTTCAACACCACTGATGAAACAACCGCCTATGCCAATTATGCAGCCAATGTTTATAACTCTTATTCGTATTACTCTTTCCCTGTATTGGGGCAGCGTGGCATGAGTTTTCTAGACCATGTGAGCACAATGGGTGAGTTGGGTTTGAGAATAAAGCTTGACGAGAAGCACTTCTTTACTCCACGATTGCAAGCATTGTTACAGTTTGATGAATGGAAGAATTTTGGGTTCGACAATCTGAACTGGAGTGCAGGTATTTCTTACCAAACTACTACAATATTGGGTCCAGTTGAATTTACTTTAGGGTATCAAAATGATTTTAGTGAATTTAATTTCTTTGGGGGAGTGGGATATCAGTTTTGAGGTTTGGGGTATGAGGTGCCTGCCCCATGAAATCGGATTGTTATTTCATT
>CAZUHZ010000299.1:0-2450 GCA_964620895.1 uncultured Dysgonomonadaceae bacterium
GAACAATTTATGTGGGTATAAACATTGGAAACTTTCTAAAATAGATTTCAATCCATTTTTATTCTTATTTATTAAAGGGCGTATTCAATGAATATAAACAAAGAACTCCTTTTGTAATGATAAAAACAGCTGTCTATATTACCTTTTTATAAAGAGACATATCAAGGAATAAAAACACCCAACTTAACACATAAAGAGTGTAAGGTTGGGTGTTGATGCTGTATTGCACACTACCAATTTATCTTCTTATCTTATTTCAACAATTGCTCAAACAACCAATTATCTCTTTTCTCACGTTGTTCAGGGAATATCCAATGTTGCGTTTCTTGATATATATGCAACTCTTTCTTTGCTTTAATAACGTTGTAGGCGGCATACATAGAAGTAGGTGGACAAACATTGTCGTTATATCCCCAACTATACCATCCTGGCACTTTCACAAAACGAGCAAAATTTACCACGTCATAATATTTTGAAGTTTCTATTTTTTCGGGAGTGTTGGTGAATGTATCACGAAACATATGAGGCCAGCCTCCAGCACGATTGTGCAAATAGCCAGTCAAATCGGACAAGGCAGGATAATAAGCAGCAAGATAATTGATGCGATCATCCAATGCGGCAGTAATGATAGAAAGGGCTCCACCTTGGCTACCACCAGTTACAGCAATATCCTTCTCATTAAAACTATCTAACGACTCAATAAAATCGACTGCACGCACACAGCCAAGATAGACACGTTTGTAATAATACTTATCTTTATCGTCTAAATTAGCTTGCTGATATCCATTAAGCGCAGCCGACCTCAAATCATCATAAACATTTTGATCGAGGTTCACTGGAATTCCATGAATTCCTATTTCGAAAGTGATGATTCCTTTTTCTGCTTTCCACATATCACCGTTGTAGGGACGAATGCCAGCTCCAGGTACATACAAAATAGCTGGATATTTACCTTCAGCTTTGGGTTTACTTAATATACCATAGATTTTACCATTAATATTGTCGATGCTAACATGATAGACATCCACACTTGATGTGCAACGCTCGGGCATTAAGGTTAAAACTGGATTTACAGGCACTTTTGCCAATTCATCTTTGGCTTGTTTCCAAAACTGTTCAAAATCAGCAGGCAATGTGGTAGTTGGTTCAATTTCATTGGGCGAAAAACCTGCAGTAGCATACGATGTGTAAGTTTTGCCATCAACATCCACTGAAGCATGACACCTCAAAAACCCAGGATCATTGAAACGTTTTGCTTTTACTGAAGCCACTCCTTTTTTAAGTGTCAGTTTACCTTCTTCCCAATTATCCATTTTCTCAGGATTGATACGGTAACTCACTTCTACATCTTGTAGCGGCACATTGTTCTTCAACACCATAATCTGAAATTCGGCCCGTTCGCCTTTGTCATAAGTCCAATCAGCATTATCGGGCGTAACAATTACTTGCACCAACTGTTTGGCAGGCTGACCAATGCTTTGAAAACACATTCCTGCAATGAGCAGGGAAAGTAAGAGAATTCTGTTCTTCATCATTTAATAATTTTATAAGTATTTGTTGTTTTGTTTATATTTAGCAAATATACAAAGACTTATTTATATCGTGACCAGAATAATTGTAAATATTTACTTTTTGTGAATAAATCGATATTTCACTAAAACAGAAGGTAATAAAAAGCAGTATTACTTTTGATTCAAATATCTCTCCATTTTTTTATCGTGGGGTTCTTCAATAGCTAATATGAAGATAGTAGCCCATAACCTGTTTTTTGGAATGGTAAAGTCAAATTCAGTGTGATTTTTAAGAAACCATGCTTTAGTAGTGGGTGCTAAACCTCCAGCCATTTTTATAGTCTCCTTCTCAGATTTGTAATAATCATCCTCCTCACCAATCCTTTGAAGATAATCATCAACATATCTACCGTTAATACTTAACTCTAAAAACTGATAACCATCTTCATAAATAGAATCTTGATACACTGCTTTTCTCACACGTCCAATAGTCCAGAATTCATTGAAAACTTTGGAGTCTAAACTTTCAAGGAATTTAAATTTCTTCTCTTCTTCAAAAGGCACAAGATATGTGGAGCTGTCATCTATAGGCTGTAATAATTTGTCTAATAATTGATGATAAGCTTGTTCAATATCTTTATTGCCTGTTATTTCAATAACCCTATCATCAACATAGTTAATCATTTTCTCAATTTCTTTCAACTCGTTATCAGAAAACACATTATTGAGATGTTTATCTGATTTTAAATCAAAACTTGATCGACAAGAAATGACTGTAAATCCAACAATAAACAATAAGGTAAGTTTTATCTTTCCCATACAAAGCTTCTTTTTAGTTTTTATAAATCACTTATTAATAATCAAAATATAAACGTATGATTAATTTATTCAACTTTCGCAAGCTCTAATTAACCCGCCTGCGGTAGGTTTGATAAATTT
>CAZUHZ010000300.1:0-2428 GCA_964620895.1 uncultured Dysgonomonadaceae bacterium
AGAAGATTTGTTGAAGGCAGATTGCTAGCGAAAATCCCGTAAGGGATGACATTATTATAGTAATGCAACATACATGGCTACCCAAACCCCGTAAGGGGTGACATTATGAATGAGATATGGGGTATGGTATGAGGTATGGGGTGCTGTCATTCCGTCACGCAAGTGAGGAATCTATTTACCCCATGGAATAAAATCGCAGATTTTGTAGCGAAGCGTATCCCATAAGAGTTAAACCATTCTACAAATAATAAGCAAATCTTTCACTGCGTTTAAGATGACAATGAAATATAAAAACAAATGCTTACTTTCACCGCTCACTGCTAATCCATTACCTTGCTCAATATCACCTCTTTTGCATCAATTGCCTCGTCCGAGAGGTCAATCCAATGAATGTCGTCGCTTCTATTGAACCAACTCATTTGCCTGCGGGCATAGTTGCGCGAGTGTTGTTTTATTTTGTCGATAGCAAAATCTAAGGTCCATTCACCATCAAAGTATTTAAAGAGCTCTTTATAGCCAACTGTATTTAATGAGTTGAGGTGCTTGTAGGGATAAAACTTGCGAGCCTCTTCCACCAAACCCCTTTCAACCATTTGATCAACACGGGCATTAATCCTAGCGTACAATTGCTCTCGAGGTCGATTAAGTCCAATTCTAACAATCTCAAATGGTCGCTCCTTCACACTATCTGTGCGAAGCGATGAGTAAGGTTTGCCCGTCATGATGCACACCTCCAATGCATGAATTACACGCTTATGATTTTTCAAGTCCACCTGATTGTAAAACACGGGGTCGCGTAGCTTCAATTGCATCCGTATAGAATCTAAACCCTCATTTTGGTATTGCTCCAACAATTGTTCACGCAATATGGGATCGATGGTGGGTATATCGTCTATTCCTTTACACACAGCATCGATATACATCATTGAGCCACCCGACATTAACACATGATTGTGCTCTTTGTGCAACTCGACAAGCAGCTCAATGGCTTCATCTTCAAACTCACTAGCACTAAAATAATCTTCAACAGAGAGAGTTCCTATAAAGTAGTGTTTTGCTTTTTGTAATTGTTGTTGGGTAGGCGCATCAGTGCCAATGGTCATACCCTTATATATTTGACGAGAATCGGCAGAAATGATGGGACACTCCAAGTGGTTGGCAAGCTCTATACTCAAATCTGTTTTGCCTACACCTGTGGGTCCAAGTACAACGATAAGTTTTTTCATCTACAACAACTCCGCATCATCCTCATCTATACTCACAAAGCCGTCCATATCTAGTTCGTCTTCATTAAAATCTTCGTCGCCATAAAATGCGTCATCATCCACCTCCTCCTCATCATCGTCATCATAATCCTCTTCAGGCGTGGGTATTACAGGCACTGAAGACACAACTGGCTCTATTACTTCCTCCTCCTCATCCTCTAGAAACTGCATCGGCGGCATTCCACTCTTTTTAGTACAAGTAGGTTTAGAAAGATATTCCCCCAATATCATTTCCGAAAGCTCCATATAAAAACCACGATCACCATGGTAATCAAACAGAAACATCAATTTTTGCTTCTCTTCGTCCAACCAATCAGAGAGCGTCTCCTCTTCCATCACAAAACAATCAACATCAGAGTCGGTATCAATCTCAATCGATGTTATCTGTTGTTTTCTTTTCCACCAATCGTCGCACAAAAAGAAAGCAGTAAGTTCGGTTTCACCATAACCGCAACACTCCATAATGGCATTGTGCAATGCGTAAAAAGTGTCATCACCATCTATTTGTATCTCTCTTTTAAAATCTGCAACCTCGTTTGATACAAGCGAAAATTTTAATATCATATTTTTGTTCTGTTATTCCAATTGTTTTTATTGTTTATCTTTTAATTACAATTCAAAGATAGTAAAAAGTTGCATATACAAGAATTTGAGAGAAGTTTATATAGCCTTTGCAAGAAAACTACAAATACCACGTTATTCTCTTTTTTTGAATAGTCAGTTTCTTCATGTAAAGTTTACGCTGTCTTCTCCGCATTACGGATGCAGATACTATTATAATGAGCTCAAGAAGGATTTTTAATTCATACAATAAAGCACTGACAAAAATTACCAAGCAACACAAACAAATAAATATTGGGTCTGCTCCGAAAATCCAATTATTAGCTGTTTTGAGTATTTTCGGAGTGAATTCAATTATTAATTAGCAAAACATTCTCGCTGCCAAAAGAGACCACAATTCTGTAATATACACCCATTTATAACTAGCAAGCCCAACTATTAGGGAACAAACAAGAATCTATTTGTGTTTTTATTTACATTTTTCCACTAAACCTATTGGATAATTCAAAAGTTTGTGCTACTTTTGCATCGCTTTTTAGGTAAGATAAAATTCTTCAGTAGCTCAGTCGGTTAGAGCACCTGACTGTTAATCAGGGGGTCGC
>CAZUHZ010000301.1:0-2425 GCA_964620895.1 uncultured Dysgonomonadaceae bacterium
AAAATGAATTATGAATTGGGAGGTATGAGTTAAGAATTAAGCGGGATAGCCTTTCAATAATGTGTATTGTAATTGTGTTTAGCCATTAAAACGTATTGTTGTGTATGCTTTATTCTATCCTGATAAAAGCTTCATCCTTATTGCCAGTCCATTTGTATTTATAGAGCGTAGTGGATTGTTGTCCGTCTTCTGATTTCTTGTTGTGAGAAATGTAGAACAATCCATTACCCAATGATTCTAAGCCAGTGGCTCCCCATTTGAAATTCCATCCTCTGATGCTAGTTGCATCATCTTTTAATCCAGCTTCAAGCAAAGAGAGAGTTTTTACTTCTATTGAATCGTTGTCAGATTTAATTTTCTTCATTGTCGGCTCTTTATTTCCGTCAATCACGAAGAGGGTATAATTTGGAAAGTTTGATTTAGAGCCGCGATACACTGCAGCAAAGAAATTCCCTGTATGAGCATCATATGCTAAGTTTTGAATGCCATAATTCGTATTACCTGTTTGAACAAAGTATTTTTCCATAGGTTTTTTGGGTCCTGATTGGTGAAGATTGACTTGTGATAACTCGCCTCCATACTGTTCCCAATTCTTAATGTCGTATTTCAAAATTACTTGATTGTCGTTGTCATTTCTAGTTGTATCACCATAAACACCATATGCAACATACAAGTACATCTCCCCTTTTTTAGGATTGCCAATAGAGGGTCCCAGTGTTATTCCGTCAATACCTGAACAGGCAAATCTGTGTTTAATTTCCTTCTCTCCCATTTTTACGATTGCTTGATAGTCTTCTACCACTTCTTTTAGATATACCGTTTTTAGTAAACCCTCTTTCTCTGCATGCATATTTGGTTCGGTAATACGTGCACCATCAAATATTGCTACATAAAAACCGTCTTTGCTTACTCTTTCTACACCTAGTGTTTCAGTGATTCCTTTTCCAATTGCATCATCTTTGTATTCTAGTGAGGCATATATTTTACCGCTTTCAGGATCGAAGTCTAAATCTCCTAAGTGTCCTGTGAATCCTGTTACACTTCCAATCATTTTTCCACTCAAATCTGTTTTCACAAGTTTGTTTGTAAAAGAGAAGTACACAACCCTGTTTTTCTGATCTACAGCCGCACTCTGTACGTGGAGCTTCCCCTGTTTGCCTGAATAAATTGATTTTGGCAAATGAATAGGTGATTTGTCTTTAGCTTGGCATTTAGGTGTTAATAATAAAATAAGAAGAGATAATAAGAATAAGTTTTTCATATCTAAATATTTCATTTTTCAGTAGATACACAATCAAGTCTTTGTATTGTTGATATAGCCGTGGTGCGTTTAGTTCTTTAACTATCAAAGTAGTTGTTTGAGCTTAATTGAATGAGTGTTCTCCTAATGCATACATTAAATATCCGTTTGGGTGGAAACTTTCTCCAGCTTTATAAACCCTGTCCTCAAAAACAGCATATAAAAAACCAGATATATCAGTCCCACAACAAGAAGATTGCCCATAAACTTTGCTAAAAAACCTTCAAAATTGAATAGCGTTTGGTAGATACTAGTTATAAAAGGAAAAATGATTATTAATAGCAACCAGTTATATTTAAAGCTCCTCATTTTTATTGTTGCATCCTTGTTGTCGCTTAAGTCTACTTTGAGTGGTTTGCTTCCACCCGCCCATCTTTGCTTTAACACTACTTTGTGCTTCCCTGGCAACACTTCAAACTGTGCAGTTTGGCCGCTTTCTACATGTCCTACTTTCTCTCTATCAATATAGATGTAGGTTTTTCTTTGTTGATTAGTCCATTCGTTTGCTGGTCGTATTATTGATATTTTTGGCATAGTCACTGTTCGTTTGAGAGTTTGCTACATACTTCCTTCTCATCACACTTCATTGCATTCTTTATCATGGGCATCCGTTTCTCTTTCGTTGCTTTTTTAAATACATCTGTGTCCACTTCTTTCAGCGTCATATAATACCTACTATAGAACGGGATGAAGAGCGACATGAATACTAACCCTAGGCCTAATAAATCGTACAGAAAAGAGGGGTCTAAGGCAAGAATGGATACTGCTCCATGATACAAAGTGCTTGCAATTACAAAAAGAATAGGTGCAATTAGAAAAGTATATTGATTGCTAGATATTTCGAATATTTTGTTCTCATTTTCCCTTAAAACAACAGTTAGAGGTTTGCTTCCACCACACCATCTGTTTCTCAGCTCCACTTTGTGTTTGCCTGCCGACAGGTTGAAATGTGCTATTTGGTTGATACCTATGCGTCCAGCGTTTTTACCATCAATATATATATTAATGTGTTTTGCTTGATTTGCCCATTCGTTTGGACGGATAATTGTTATTTTTTGCATCAGTATATTCGTAATTGTATTATTCTTCCTCCAATTTTAAAACTTCGTTTTTTGAAAAGATAAG
>CAZUHZ010000302.1:0-2407 GCA_964620895.1 uncultured Dysgonomonadaceae bacterium
CGATACCTTCCCACAAATGTGGTGCAAGCCAATTAGGAATATTCGGATTGGTCATGCCTATAACAGCTATTTTCACCCCACCTTTATCCAAAATAGTGTAAGGTTCAAAGTAAGGTTCGCCAGTTTTAGTGTAAATAGCATTGGCTGCCAAATAAGGCATATTTAGTTCCTTTACTACTTTGTTGTACACCGCAGGTCCAGGCTCAATATCGTGGTTGCCCACTACTGTAGCATCATACTTGAGGTAATTCATTACTCTTGAAAATATATGCTGCGACGTTGTATCTACAAAATTACTATAATACACAGCATTATCGCCCTGCAGATGGTCACCAATATCAAGCAATATTACATTTTCGTTTCCAATATTGTTTCTTGCTTCTTTTATTGTAGTAGATACCGATGCCAACGAGTATTGATGTGTTTGATAACGGTTTGTAGTCACATAAAGCGAGTCAAAAAATCGCCCATGCAAATCATTCGTAGCATACACTTCAAAAGTGTGTGTTCCATCTTCTAGTCTGTTTTGAGAACAAGAAGTTGTTACAAACAACATTAACACAAACAATAGTAACAGATTAAATTGTTTTTTCATTTTCATGTAAAATAAGTACACCCAAAACATTACACCTCTGCATAATACTGGATGATAGGTTTCTTTTGAATAACAGTAACAAACGCCTGGAATAGATTGTTTTAAATTGGATAGAAAACATGTAACAACTGAGTATTATATCACCCCTAACTGTTTCATTTTCCAAAAGCATTTTTCTGTTGCGTTAATGTCAACCGATGCATCGTGCGCTTCATCAAAGTCTTCTCCAAATAATTCTATATGTAGTTCTGATAGTGAAGGCCACTTATAGCCATATCTACCAGGTATTTTGCAATAGTCAGTTGAAAGTTTCATAGTACACAGTTTTCTTTTGTTGTTGAAACTGCTTCGTATGTCCTTTCTCAGAAACTCTGCACCAATTATCTTCTCATCAAAGCTTATATTATGAGCAACAATAAAACTTGCACGTTCTACCAAATCATCAAAATGGTTTAAAACCTTTTCGAGACTCACTCCTTCGTTCATTGCACGCTCTGTGGTTATTCCATGAACTCGTGAAGACTCTAATGGAATTGAGAAGTTTTCGGGCCTGACAATATAATCATCACATTCAACCCTGTTGCCTTCATTATCACATAAAATCCATCCAATCTGAACCATTCTTGGCCAATTATTCAAATCTGTTACAGGAGCTTTCCAATCTCTAGGTAAGCCTGTTGTTTCGGTGTCGAAAAATAAGTACATAGTGTCTTGTTTTTAAAGTTGTTGCATTTCTTATTAAGTGTAAAAATAAAATTCTCAAAACTAATTCGTTTCAAGACATTTACTACACAGTAAAGATACAATATTCCCTAACATAAAGTATGTGAATTTGAATCAATTATTAGTTTCTCGCAATAGTTTAATTTTTTCTTAATCACACTCACTTAAAAACAATCCGCTCGCTCAAACGTTTAACACATGAAACAAGATAAATCACAGCCCAATCTTCCCCCAAAAAAAATTCTAATTAGGTAGTAACGACAAAACAAAAGATGTTTTATAACATAGTTTCTTGTAAATAGACTACCTTTGTTCTCATATTATACATCCGTCCCACCAAGATTTTTTTAAATATCTTACTTAATTACTTAGAATGGGACTTTAAAAACTAATGAATGCAATTTAAAGATTTAAAAATTATAGAGCCTATACTGAAGGCGCTTGAAGAGGAGAAGTATTCAGTTCCCACCTCCATACAAGAAGAAGCAATTCCACTTATATTAAATAAAAGAGACGTTCTAGGAAGTGCGCAAACTGGTACTGGCAAAACAGCAGCTTTTGCAATTCCAATTCTGCAGCATCTTTACAACGACCGTCAACAACACAACAAACCACGGAAAATAAATGCCCTTATCATTACTCCAACACGCGAGTTGGCTATTCAAATAGAGGAGAGTTTTTCTACTTATGGTAGATATACAAGATTGAAAAACACTGTAATATTTGGCGGAGTAAAACAGGGAGCTCAAGTCTCTGCCATAAAGCAAGGTGTAGATATTCTAGTGGCAACACCTGGAAGATTGCTAGACTTGATGGATCAAGGCATCGTCAGGTTGAACGATATAGAGTATTTTGTATTGGACGAGGCCGATCGCATGCTTGATATGGGTTTTATAAACGATATCAAAAAAATCATTGCCAAACTACCCGCAAAGCGTCAGTCGCTCTTTTTCTCTGCTACTATGCCTAACAATATTGTCAAACTTTCACGAAAAATCTTGACTAATCCAGTAAAGGTAGAGGTAGCCGCAGTCTCATCTACTGCCGATACCATTCAGCAACACCTCTATTATACCAACAAAGATACAA
>CAZUHZ010000303.1:0-2401 GCA_964620895.1 uncultured Dysgonomonadaceae bacterium
AATCAAATCATCACAAAAATGAAAACAAACTAATTAAATGCCAAAATATTAGAAACAATGCAAATAGTTTGCTTGTAAAACTCAAGAAATCAATTTGTATTTTTTTGATTAAGATTAGTTTTGTATTTTTGTAACCACAAAAAAATATTTAATCAAATTAATTAATCACTGTGAAGCAAGTAAAAAAATTCGCTTCACATAAAAAATTCTTTATGTCAATTTCATATGATTTAAACGCGCTGTTTACTCCAAAAGAAGTCGCCGTTATTGGAGCATCAGCCACCAAAGGGAAAATCGGCTACACAGTTATTCAAAACATGCTCGATGCGGGTTATGAAGGCAAGATTATACCGGTAAACCCTAGAAGTCCTGAGATTTTGGGACTCCCTGTTACTCATGATGTCTCCAATCTTCCTAAGGGGTTAGATTTGGCAGTTATTACCATCCCAAGTAAATTTGTACTCGGCTCGATGAAAGAACTGGCAAAAATTGGAGTCAAAAGTGCTATCATCATCACCGCAGGATTCAAAGAGGTAGATGAAGAAGGTGCTAAAATAGAGGAGGAAATTAAAGAGCTATGTGTTAAAAACAACATTGCACTAGTTGGACCAAACTGTTTGGGAGTTATAAACATGAACCATAAGGTGAATGCTACTTTTGCTCCAGGACAACCGTTGCTCGGCAATATTTCTTGCTTCTCACAATCGGGTGCACTCTTCACCTCTATCCTCGACTGGGCATTGGGCGAAAAGATAGGATTCTCGAAATTTGTGAGTTTAGGTAATGAAGCTGTCCTCAACGAGAGTCATGTTCTGGAATACCTAGGAGATGATCCAGACACCGATGTGGTAATGGGCTATATGGAAAACATATTAGACGGACCCAAGTTTATAGAAGCAGCTAAAGCAGTTACTCGCAAGAAGCCTGTGATAGTAGTAAAAAGTGGTGTATCGTCAGCAGGTGCCGAAGCAGCAGCTTCTCACACAGGCTCTATTGCAGGTGCTGACAATGCATACTCTGCCGCCTTCAAACAAACTGGTGTTATTCGTGTAGATTCTATGTCAGAGTTTTTCGATTTGGCACAAGCTTTCTCTAAAGCACCCCTTCCACAAGGACCTAATTTGGCTATTATAACTAATGCTGGCGGTCCAGGAATTATGGCTACTGATGCTGCAGAGAAAACATCTCTCAACTTAACACAACCCTCTGCAAGCACAGTAGAAACTTTACGCTCCAAGCTTCCTTCATATGCTTCATTTCGCAACCCTCTTGATATTGGTGGTGATGCAAATGCTGCTGTTTACAAAGCTGGTGTAAAAAACATGATTGATGAAGACGAGTATGATGCAGCTCTTGTTGTGTTAACTCCTACATCTACTGCTTTCACCGAAATGGAGAATATAACCAAAGGGTTGATTGAAATTATCAAATCTACCTCTAAGCCCATCTTCCCTTGCTTTATGGGTAAAGAGAGAATATCGATTGCCGAAAAATTATTCAAAGAAGCTGACATTCCTTTCTTCAATTTCCCAGAACAAGCAATACAGAGTATCGAAACAATGTATAAGTATGCTGAGTGGAAAAAGAGTGAAGAGGCTACTTTCGTAACTCCTGAGCGCGATTTCGAAAAAGCAAAAGCTATTGTTAGCAAAGCAGTAGAGAAAGATGCTAGCGAGATTGTAGAGTTTCAAGCACAAGAAATACTTGAAGCATACAAACTACCAGCACTCTTATCAAAACTGGCAACTACTGCTGACGAAGCAGCTGCAGCAGCCGAAAAAATTGGATTTCCAATAGTATTGAAAATTGCTTCTGAACAAATATCACACAAGAGTGAGGTTGGTGGAGTAAAGGTTGGATTGAAAAGCGCTGAAGAAGTACACGCTGCATTTACAGAAGTTACAGAACGAGCTGCCAAAATGCGCCCTGATGCAAACATTGATGGATGTCTTATCCAACAAATGGTGCCTGCAGGATGTAAAGAGCTTATTATCGGCTTCAAACGCGACCCACAGTTTGGACCTCTTTTAATGTTTGGTTTAGGTGGTATCTACGTAGAGATACTCAAAGATATCTCATTCAGATTGGCTCCGCTTAGTAAAGAGGATGCTCACAACATCATAAGAGAGATCAAAACCTACGACCTTCTTGCTGGAGTACGTGGTGAAGCACCTATCAATTTTGAAGCGCTTGAAGATATACTGCTCAGAGTATCGCAATTAGCCCTAGATTTTCCTGAAATTCTAGAGGCAGACTTCAACCCATTGATGATAAATAGCGAAAGAGCATATGCTGCAGATATTCGTCTGGCATTGAAGTAATAGTGCACCGTTTTTTAAAGATACTCAACTGAGATATCTTTCAATAATAAAAAGCCCATTGAATTATTCAGTGGGCTTTT